>JBBFLF010000018.1 GCA_037481655.1 Desulfobaccales bacterium
CAACCCCCCATAAGGGGTTGGGGGAGAGGGTGTGGGAGAGGGGGCAGGGGCCCGCGGCCCCTGGCCCCCTCTCCCACCCTTCCCCGCTCCTCACCCCTCCGCGACTGCCCGGCGCCTTGCCGCTTCCGGGGGTTCCGGCGGCCGGGCCAGGATTTCCTCCACCTTCTCTTCCAGCCGAGCGATGAGGGGCGGCAGCGTCCCCGGGTCCAGAGCCGAGATGGCCACCCCGTCGTGGATGCGGCATTGCAGAGCCGCCAGGGCCGGGGGCACCAGGTCCATCTTGTTGAAGATCTTTAGCACCGGCTTGTGGTCCAGCTGCAGGGCGGCCAAAATCCCTTCCACCGCCTGGATGTGCTCCGGAAAGCGGGGGTTGGCCAGGTCGATGACGTGCAGGAGCAGGTCGGCGTCCTCCAGCTCCTCCAATGTGGCCTTGAAGGCCTCCAGGAGGTTCTGGGGCAGGTTCCTGATGAAGCCCACGGTGTCGGTGATGATGACCTCCCGCTCCCGGGGGAAGCGCAACCGCCGGCTGGTGGGGTCCAGGGTGGCGAAAAGCCGGTCTTCGGCCAGCACCTGGGCGTGGGTCAGGGCGTTGAACAGGGTGGATTTGCCGGCGTTGGTGTAGCCGATGAGCGACAGGATGGGCAATTGGTGACGCTTGCGACCCTCCCGGCGCACCCGGCGTTCGGCCCGGACCCGGGCCAACTCCTCCTGCAGGCGATGCAACCGCTCTTGCATGCGCCGCCGGTCGATCTCCAGCTTGGTCTCCCCCGGCCCCCGGCCGCCGATGCCGCCGGTGAGGCGAGACAGCGAGTCGTCCCGGCCCCGAAGGCGCGGCAGGAGGTATTTCACCTGGGCCATCTCCACCTGTAGCTTGCCCTCCCGGCTCCGGGCCCGTTGGGCGAAGAGGTCCAGGATGAGCTGGGTGCGGTCAATGACCCTGAGGTCGGTGAGATCGGTGATGGAGCGCACCTGGGAGGGGCTGAGCTCGGCGTCGAAGATGAGGAGGTCCGAGCCCCACTGCAGGGCCTGGAGCATGAGCTCCATGAGCTTGCCCTTGCCCATGAGGAAGCGGGGGTCGAAGCGCTCCCGTTTCTGGAGCAAAGTGGCGGCCACCTCCAGGCCGGCGGAGCGGGCCAGCTCCGCCAGCTCCGCCAATGACTCCTCGGCCTCCAGCCGGTTTTTGCCGGTGACGCCGATGAGGATGGCCCGATCCTGACGGCGGCCTCCCGCCTCAGTCCCCACCCGGGCCAGCTCCTCCTCCAGGGAGTCCACCATGGCGGCGAAGTCCAGGTCCACCCGGGTGGGGTGGTCGTAGTCCAGGACGGCCCAGCCCCGGCCGTCCACCTCCCGGGGCAAAAGATGCGCCGCCTGCACCCGCCCCGGCAGGCCCGCTGGGGTCACCTCCACCACGGCCACTGCGTCCAGTTTCAGCAGGGCCAGATCCATGAAGTCGTCCTGGGTGAGGGGGCTGGCGTCCAGATGGGTATGAAGCAGGCGCAGACCCTTGAGGCGGCCCCGGGCGCCCCGCTCCCGGGGCAGAGGCGGGATGAGCAGCCCTTTGGCGTCCCCCACCAGCACGTAGGCCACCTGGCCGCTGCGGTTCACCAGCAGGCCCACCTGGCGGTGCAGGTCGTGGGAGATTTCGGTGAGCTGGCGGGCCAGCTCCGGGGTCAAAAGCTCCCGGGGCGGCACCCGGCGGCGATAGAGCCGCTCCAGCCGCCGCAACTGCTCATGTTTGAGGCCGATGAGATTGCCTAACGGTTTGTTGATAAACGCTTCTCCTTGCGAGTAGGTAAAGTAGGTTTGGTTGAGGGGAGGGCCGGGGGAGCAGTGGCTCCCCCGCCCTCCCCTCAAACTCCCCTCCCCACCCCCTAGATGGGGTTGGGGGAGTGGGTCTGGGAGGGGGGGCAGGGGCCCGCGACCCTTGGCCCCCTCTCCCAGCTACCGCAGCCGCCTCAGCACCCGGGCGGCGGCGGCCACCTCCGGCTGGAGCACATCCGCCAAGGCGATCTCCAGGCCCGCCCCGGCCAGAAGCGCCAGCACCATGGTGTCCAGGGTGACGGCGTAATGCTCCCTGAGGCCGCTCCTCAGATTGGAGATGCCGGCCATGGTGCGGGCCGGCTCCCCCAGGACCTGACCTCCGGCCAGCCAGCGCACCGTCTGGATCACCGCACCGGTGCGAGGCAGGGCGTCGGGCCAGCTCAGATGCGGCAGCACGGGATCGAAGATGAGGCGCTCCGGCGCCAGCCCCGCCGCCTGGGCCCGCTCCTTGAGTTCCGCCGCCAGGGCCAGTTTGCCCTCCACCTCCGGCGGCGAAAAGGAGCGCTCATCCAGTAGCAGCACCACCAGGTCGGTGTCGTGCTCCACCGCCAGGGGGAGAATTTCCTCCAGTTTTTGCGGCTCCAGGGTGAGGGCGCTCAAGATGGGCTTGCGGCGGCAGGCCTTGAGCCCCCGGGCCAGCACCGGAGCCTGGGGACTGTCCAAAATGAGGGGCAGGTCCACCGCCTCCTGCACCGCCTCCACCATGAAGGCCAGCCGGTCCCAGCGCCGCTCCGGCAGATAGCCGGGGTTGAGGTCCAGAAGCCGGGCCCCCGCCTCCTGGCAACGCCGGGCCAGGTCTTGCAGGGGCAAAGGGTCCAGCCTCTCCAAGGCCTTAGCCACCACCGGCCGGGTGACCGTGAGGCAGTCCGCCGCCAGCCGGATCACGCCTGCCTCCCCTTCACCCGGGCTTCCAGGACTGCCCGGGCCTGGGCCAACGTCGCATCAATTTCCTTCACCAGATCCTCCAGCCGCCGGGCCCACTCCCGGGATACGGCCGGCGCCAGCCAAGGCAGATTCGCCTTGGCGATGGCCGTGGCCCCCCGGCCGCTCCCGGCCAAGAGCTCCACGGCCACCTGCACGTCCGCCAGGAGATGGCGGGCGCAGTGTCCTCCCACGGCCGTTGCCAGGCTCAGCCCTTCCCGGGCCGCTGCGGCGATGCGATAGGGAATCTCCGTGGCCTTAAGGGCGGCAGCCTCCCGAGCCTCGCCGCCCTGCCGGAAGTTGGAGGCCAAGCCCGCATAGGCTCGCACATCCTCCTCCTGGAGATCCTCCAGGACCCGTTCCAGGGACGCGCCGGCCTGCCGCCACTCAGGCCAGGAGTTGGGTCCCTGGCGACATCTGGAGGTACGGCGCTCCTCCAGTTGCGCCACCTTGAGGAGTAAGGCCACCCCCACCCGGGCCCCGAAGGCCGCGGCGGCGCCGCCCCCGGGATCGGGCCGGGGCCGGGAGAGTTCCTGCAGAAAGCCATCTCCCATGGAGGGCACCGTAGCGATTAACTTAAAAAGGGCAAAAATCCTGGCCCCCTTCCCCACCTTTCCCCATAACTTTCCCTGGGGGGTAAATGAGGGTTGCGATGGAGGCACGGAGAATCAATGAATCCCCTTTGGATAATTTTATCGCAGACGTCGTGGAAACGTAAGGGAATCCGGCCGGGGGAGCGGCATCAAAGGCGCCAGGCCTGAATCCTTAGGGCAAAGGTGAGAAAAGGCCAGGGTCGAGGCCCTATGTTCCTTCTCTCACCCCACTCCCTTAGCCCCATGTGCGGGAGGGAAGAGAGGGGATAGGGGGGATCGGAAGCCCTGGTCCCCGGTCACCCTTTTGAATTATCCCGCTCTCATCCTTTCCCGAAATATGCCTGCACCTCGGCCCGGCTGCCGGCTACCGTCAACTGGCGGCGCAGACGGGTCAGGCGGGCCGATGCTTCGGCCAGGCGCTCCTTGAGGGCGGGGGTCTTTTCCAGCTCCCGGGCCGCCTCCCAGGCCAGGTCGGCATGCTCGCAAATCAGGAGCAGATCCGCGCCGGCGGCCAGGGCCTGAAGGGCAGCTGCCGGCACTTCGCTCCCCTCCCGGATGGCCCCCATCTCCAGGTCATCGGTCATCACCACCCCGGCAAACCCCAGCCGGCCCCGGAGCCAGGTGCGGATGGCCACCGGCGACAGGGTGGCCGGAGCCTCCTCCCAGGCCGGCACCCGCACATGGGCGGTCATCACCACCGGCACCCCGGCGGCCACCGCGGCGGCAAAGGGCCTGAGGTCCGCCGCCCGCTCCGGATCGGGGCTCTCCGCCGTGGGGAGCACCAGGTGGGAGTCCCGGCGGGTATCCCCCAGCCCCGGGAAATGCTTGGCCGTGGCCAACACCCCGCCGGCGAGCACCCCCCGGATGGCCGCCACCCCATAGGCCGCCACCTTCTCCAGGTCCGGCCCGAAGGAGCGCTCCCACAAGGGGCACTCGGGCCCGCGGGCCACATCCACTACCGGCGCCAGGTTGAGATTGACCCCCACCAGGGCCAGTTCGCGGCCTACCTGCTGAAACAGGGCCTGCACCTCGCCGGGAGTGGCCGTCTCCCCCAGTTCCCGGGCAGACGGGATGCGGGTGAAGGGCTCCCTGAGGCGCTGCACCGGGCCCCCTTCCTGGTCCACGGCGATGAGAAGAGGCGGGCCGCCCCGCTTGTGGGCCAGCCTCTGCAGCTCATTGGTGAGCTCCCAGACCTGCAGGGGGCTTTCAAGGTTGCGGGCAAAGAGGATAACGCCCCCCACCCCCAGATCCTGCACCAGTTCCCGGGCCACCGCCTCCACCCGGGGCTCCGGCAGCCCCACCATGAACACCTGCCCGCACGCCTGCATGACACCTCCCCCAGGGCCCCTTGAATGGTTCCCTCCTTATACCACGGGTGTCAATGCACAGAAAGCCCTGAAAGGGAGATGACAGGCGAGAAATGGTCTCAGGGGTTGGCCTTCCCAGACCTCAGCAGGAGCGCCCTTAAGGCGTCATCGGCGGCGGAAGGAGGCGGAGGAGGGGGATCTCGGCTCGATCCCCCCCTCCTTGGGATTGGTTCTCCACGCTTCTTTTGGGCCTCTCCCACCCTGCCTATGACAGGCCGGCCCTTAATGCACGAAGTAAATCCGGCAGGCCCGGTCCAGCAGCTCCTGGGACAGAGTGGGGGGAAGCTGATGGAAGGTGCAGTAATCCAGGATCTGCTCCATCAGGTCCCGGGGGTGACAGGCGTCCATGGAGCGCCCGGTGGCGTCATAGTGGGTGACCAGGAGATACTCCAGGGCCTCGGCGTCATAAGGCAACTGGAAATGCTGACAGTTGAGCCGGAAAATCTCCTTGAACTGCTCCCGGGTGACGTGATTCACCTTGACCTTGGAGCGGATGCGCCTTAAGAAGGCGTCGTCCACCAGGGAGCGGGGATCCAGGTTGGTGGCGAACACCAAAAACTGGTCGAAGGGGATGGCGAATTTCTGCCCGGTGTGCAGGCAGAGAAAATCCTGGCGGTTTTCCAGGGGGATGATCCACCGGTTCAGGAGCTCCTGGGGGGAGATCTGCTGGCGGCCGAAGTCGTCCACAATGAAGAGACCGTTGTTGGCTTTGAGCTGCAACGGGGCCTCGTAGTATTTCAGGGTGGGGTTGAAGGCCAGATCCAGCATGGGCAGGGTGAGCTCGCCCCCCACGATGACGGTGGGCCGGCGGCAGCGCACCCAGCGGCGGTCCCCCAGCTCCGGGGGATCCTGGCCGGGGGCGGGTTTATGGCTGATCTCATCATAGACCCGGATGACGTTCCCTTCCACATAGATGGCATAGGGTACCAGGATGGCGTCATCCCAGATCTGCCCCAATCTCAGGGCGATGGTGGTCTTGCCGTTGCCCGGCGGCCCATAGAGGAACAAGGGTTTGCCGCTCACCGCCGCCGGCCCCAGCTGCTCCAGCAGGTCTGGCGCCAGGACTAGCCCCTGGAAGGCCTGCCGGAGGCGGGTGGGGGTGACGGCGCTCAGCTTGATGCTCTGCCGGGTCACCTGCTGCCAGTAGTCCGCCAGGCTCACCGGGGCCGGACCCACATAGGCATCGTACTCCAACAGCAGCGCCGCCCGGCGCTTGCCGCTGTCGGTGAGGGCATAGCGGTTGGTGAGGCTCAGGGGGTTGGCCCCCGGCTTCAGGGGATCGGGGCCCCGCACCTCCAGGTACTTTTCCTTTTTCAGGTATTCCAGCAGGAGACTCAAGACGGTGGTGGAGAGCTTCAGCCGGTCCACCAGATCAGAGAGATAAAAGGTGTCCAGATAGAAGCAATGCTTCAAGGTCAGGTTGGCCAGAAAGATTTCCGGCAGCCCCAGATCCTTGAGGGACTGGGGCAGGGGCCGGGCCAGAGGTGATGTGGTGGCCTCCGGGGAGGCCACACTCAGACCGGCAGAGGGGTTCATTTCCCTTGTGCTCCTCCGTGGCCGAGGGAATCAGGCCGTTCACCTCAGAGCATCGGCCGCCGGCCAGGAAACTTGAAATGGGAGGAATGAGTGGCAGCCGGGAGAAAATTTAAAGTCGCCTGCGGCAATGCCGATAAAGGGAGTGACAGGAAAGACCGGCCACCGAGAAAGGCAAACCGTCTGAAAGGGCGGGGCGCAAAATCACCGGCCTACAGCCCCCAAGGGCCAGGGCAGCGGGATTGCCGAAGTGGACAGCTACATCCTCTTTGGTGCCCTCGGTGGACGGGGCGGGCGAGCCCGGCCGGCGCCCTGGCGGGCCAAAAGGTTCAGCGGCGGCGCGGCAGGCAGCGCCGGTTAGCGGCCCCGCACACCACTCCACCATATGAAGGAGACGCGGCACATGAAGGATCTGATGGGCAAGGTGAAACACTTCATCCGGGAAGAGGAAGGCGCCAGCGCGGTGGAATACGGCCTGCTGGTGGCCGGTATTGCGGTGGTGGTCATGGCCTCCATCTACCTCATCGGCACCAAACTGAACACCAAGTTTTCCGACGTGGCCACCCAGTTGGGTCAGTAACCCGTATTGCGGCGGGGGCCGGCCCCGGCGCTCGGCCGACCCGCCCCGGGCAGGTCCGGGGGGCTGCATTAAGCCCTCCGGACCGTCTGGTCCTGAAAGACACCGGGAAAGGGAGTCAGACGATGCACCTGAGGGCACGGGCCGGGCACACGGAGCGGGGCGCCACCCTGGTGGAGTTCGGGCTCCTGGCCCCTCTCCTGGTGACCCTGCTCTTCGGCCTCTTGGAGTTTGGCCTGGCCATGTACACCAAGGGCCTGTTGGCCAACGCCGCCCGGGAGGGCGCCCGCTTCGGGGTGGTGCTCAGCACTCCCCGGAAATCCCAGGCGGATATCACGGGGAAGGTGCGGGAGTATCTGGCCAAATCCGGTTTTGCCGAGGCGGCCACGGTGCCCGTCACCTTCCCCAACTGGCCGGGGGGGACAAGCGGCGCCCCCCTGACGGTGCGGGTGGAATACTCCTATAATTTTCAAGTCCTGCCCCGGCTGGTGCAGGATCTGGTGGGGCCCATCAACCTGACGACCCAGGTCGTCATGCTCATGGAGTGAGAACGATGCGGAGATTGCCCCCTTGGTTCTGGCTCATTCTGGCCCTGGTCTTCGGCACCACGGCCACGGTGATGGCACTGGGCTGGCTCAAAGGCCAGTCGCAGCAGCAGGCCCGGCAGCAGCCGGCCATCAAGCTCAGGCCGGTGGTGGTGGCGGCCAAGGATATTGAGGCGGCCAGCGCCCTGTCGCCGGAGCAGGTGGTGATCCGCCACTGGCCCCAGGAGAGCTGCCCCCCGGGCAGCTTCATGCGTCCGGAGGAGGTGGCGGGCCGGGTGGCAGCCTCCCAGTTCAAAGCCGGAGAGCCCATCCTGGAGGTGAAGCTGGCCCCCCAGGGCGCCATGGCCGGGCTCACCGCCCTGCTGGGTCCGGAGAAGCGGGCCATGACGGTGAAGGTGGACGAGGCCTCGGGAGTGGCGGGGTTCCTGGCCCCGGGTAACCGGGTGGATGTGGTGGCCACCATCGACAAGGGGGAGTTCAACAAGGATCCCGTCTCCAAGGTGGTGCTCCAGAACCTGAAGGTCCTGGGGACCGGCCAGAGCATTGAGCGCCGCCCCGGGGACAAGCCCCAGGTGGTACCCACTGTCACCCTGGAGGTCACCCCGGAGGAGGGGGAGCGTCTGGCCCTGGCCGCCCGGGAGGGCTATGTCTCCCTGGCCCTGCGCAACCATGCCAACCAGGAGGTCATCCAGACCAGCGGCGTGAAGACCACTCACCTGGTGCAGGGTCCCGTATCCTCCGGCGTGACGGGGGAGGGTAACGGCAACTCGGGACGTTTGTCGGGGCCCCGCCCGGTGGAAGTCATCCGGGGTCTGGATGTCAAGGTGCAGAAGGTGCGGCCGGAGGGGTCCTCCATCGCTCCTCTCTAAGTCTTCCGACCTGAAACTGTCCTGATCTGGATAAAGGCGCCACATGGGGGCGCGGTGGGCCAATCCCTAGCCAGGATGGACGCCGGAGATGGCCATCACATTCTGTCTGTACTACAGCAATCCGGAGACGCACGACTACCTGACCAAGGTGGTGCAGGCCTCCCGTCAAGGGACCTTGCTCGAGGCCCTGCCGCTGGCGCAGCTCCCGGAGCGGGTCAACTCCGGCGCCAATGCCATCTTTCTGGAATACCCGGGCGAGGATCCGGACCTGGACGCCTGGATCCGGAAGACCACCTCTGACCACCGCAACCCTCCCATCTTCCTTTACTTCCAGGAGATCACCACCGAGCAGTTGTGGAAGGCCCTGCGCCTGGGGGTGAAGGAGTGCTTCGTCTTCCCCATCCGCCCCGATGAGTTCCAGGAGGCCCTGGACCGGCTGCCGGTCCTCCCCGCGGAGCTGGGCCCGGCGGAACCCACCCGGCTCACCGCCTTTTTGGGCTGCAAAGGCGGGGTGGGCACCACCTTTGTGGCGGTCAACACCGCCTATCTCCTCTCCCAGGAGAGCCAGGGCCAGGTGCTGTTGGTGGACCTGGACCTGCGCTACGGCCAGATGATGCATTTCTTTGACGTCAAACCCCAGTACACCCTGGTGGAGGTCATCGAAAACGCCGAAAACCTGGACCGCTCCTATCTCCAGAGCCTTTTTTACCAATACGACAAGAACCTGCAGCTCCTGCCGGCGCCCCTGCGCCTGGAGGACGCCGAGGTGGTGACCGCGGAGCGGCTGGATCAGGTCCTGCGCTACCTCAAGAAGCTCAGGGTCTTCTCCCATATCCTGGTGGATTTGGCCCAGAACCTGGATGAGCCGGCCCTCAAGGTGCTGGAGATGGCGGAAAACATCGTCGTGGTGGCCAACCAGAGCATCCCGGCCCTCTCCAATGCCAAAAAGCTCCTGGATCTCCTGGAACTGCTGGGCCTGGAGGCGGCGGCCCTGGGGCTGTGGCTCAACGCCTGGCAGAAGCACGGCGACCTGTCGGTGGAGGACGTCTCCGCCTTCCTGGGCCGGGAGGTGAAGGGCACTATCTGCCACGCCCCCCGGGAAGTGACCCGCAGCATCAACGAGGGCCAGCCCCTGGTGCGCCAGGAACCCGGCCACGCCCTCTGCCGCGACCTCAAGCTGCTGGCCGCCCAGCTCAGCGGCCGGGAGAGCCCGGACGCCAAAGACAGCCGCTGGGGACTCCTGAAGTTGTTTCGGAGGTAAGCTGAGATGAGCATCATCGCCCGCATCCGGGAGCGCACCCCCACCGAGCGGGGCGCCCCGGCGGCGACGGTCAGCCCGGATCAGAAAAAAGAAAACGCCTTCAATGAACTGAAGGCCAAGGTTCACTTCCGCCTCCTCAACCTCTTGGACCTGGCCCGGCTGGCGGAGGCCGAGGAAGCGGTCCTCCAGGAGGACCTGCGCCGGGGCATCGACCTCATCCTGGTGGAAGAAAACCTGGCCCTGCCCCTGCCGGAAAAGGAACGCCTGGTCAAGGAGATCCGGGATGAACTTTTGGGCTACGGCCCCTTAGAGCCCCTCCTCCAGGACCCCAGCGTGGGGGACATCCTGGTGAACGGCTACGACATGGTCTATGTGGAGAAAAAGGGCAAATTGGTGCGTTCCTCCGTGCGCTTCACGGACAACGCCCACCTGCTGAAAATCATTGAAAAAATCGCTTCGGGGGTGGGGCGGCGCATTGATGAGTCCTGCCCCATGGTGGACGCCCGGCTGCCCGACGGCTCCCGGGTGAATGCCATCATCCCGCCCCTGGCCCTGGACGGCCCGGCCCTGTCCATCCGCAAATTCGCCCGGGACCCCATCCGGGTGCACAACCTCATCGAATTCAACACCATCACCCCGGAGATCGCCCAGGTGCTGGAGGCCATCGTCCAGGCCCGGCTCAACATCCTCATCTCCGGCGGCACCGGCACCGGCAAGACCACCTTCCTGAACGTGCTCTCCAGCTTCATCCCCAACGATGAGCGCATCATCACCATTGAGGACTCGGCGGAGCTGCAGTTGCAGCAGGAGCACGTGGTGCGGCTGGAGACCCGTCCTCCTAACCTGGAGGGCTTAGGCGAGATCACCCAGCGGGATCTGGTGCGCAACGCCCTGCGCATGCGGCCTGAGCGCATCATCCTGGGGGAGGTGCGTCAAGGGGAGGCCCTGGACATGCTCCAGGCCATGAACACCGGCCACGACGGCTCCCTGGCCACCATCCACGCCAACACCCCCCGGGATGCCCTCACCCGGCTGGAGACCATGGTCTCCATGGCCGGCCTCAACATCCCGGACAAGGCCATCCGCCACCAGATCGCCTCCGCCATCCACGTGGTCATCCAGCTGGCCCGCCTCAATGACGGCAGCCGCAAGATGATGAGCCTCAATGAGATCGTGGGCATGGAGGGGGACATGATCACCATGCAGGAGATCTTCTGCTTCAAGATGATGGGGCTCACGGAAGACCGCCGGGTGCGGGGCAAGTTCATCACCACCGGCATCCGGCCCAAATTCATGGACCGCCTGGAGGCCATGGGCATTCATCTGCCCGCCTCGGTGTTCAAGGAGAACTATTAACGGGCCCGGAGCGGACCATGAGAGGGCGGCAGCCGGACATGATAAGGGGGCAGCGTGAAAGGAGGGAGAGGATCCTCACCCCTAAGGTGGCGGCCCTCCTGGGTGGCCTCCTGCTGCTTATGGCAGCCGTGGGCTGGGCGGCCGACGGCGCAGTTCCCGATCCGGAGGCCTCCGGCGGCATGCTGGCCCGCCTGCATCAGATTTTCCAGGGTCTGCCCCACCTCCTCGTCCTTACCACCTTTCTCTTTTTCCTCTGCCTGGTGGAGGGGGTGTTCCTCTATTTTTCCGATTCCCAGCGCCGGCACCGGCGCCTCTTGCAGAAGCGTCTCAAGTACCTGGATCGCCTGGAGAAACGCTTCACCCAGGAGTCCCTCCTCAAGGTGGACAGCCTCAAGACCCAGTTCTGGCTGCGCCGCCTCATCAAAAAAGTGCGCTCCCTCGAACACTTGCAGCGTCTGCTGCAGCAGGCCGACGTCACCTGGCCCCTGGGCGTGGTGCTGGGCCTCTTCGCCCTCTGCGGGGCCCTCGGCCTCTCCCTGGGGTATTTTTACCGGGGCGGCCTGGGGGGCCTCCTGGGGCTGGCTCTGGGGCTGTTTTTGCCGTATAAGCTCCTCGCCTTTAAGCGGGCTCACCGCCTGAAGAAATTTGAAAAGCAGCTGCCGGAGGCCCTGGACCTCATGGCCCGGGGTCTCAAGGCCGGCCATGCTTTTGCCTCGGGCCTCCAGATGGTGGGGGAGGAGATGGAAAACCCCATCGGTATGGAGTTCTTCAAGACCTTCAAGGAATACAACCATGGCATGGACATGAACACCGCCCTGCTCAATTTGTGTGAGCGGGTCAATCTCAAGGAGCTCAAGCTCTTCACCACCGCGGTGATGATTCAAAGGGAGACGGGCGGCAACCTCACGGAAATCCTGGAGAAGATCGCCGGCCTCATCCGGGAGCGCTTCAAGCTCCGCAACCAGATCAAGGCCCTCACCGCTGAAGGGCGGCTGTCGGGGTGGATCCTCATCGGACTGCCGCCCATGATCTTCACCGTCATGCTCAAGATCAACCCGGATTACACCCTGATGTTGGTACACCACCCCACCGGGCGTTTTATGGCCATGACCGCCCTGTTCTTCCAGGTCGTGGGCATGTTTGTCATCCGCCGGATTGTCAATATCAAGATCTGAGGACCCCCAATGTTCGTCGCCATCCTTTTCGGCCTCTCCATTGCCGTGGTGATCATCTCCCTGGGCCGGTTCCTCCAGTCCCGGGGCTCCCGGGTGCGCCAGCGGCTGCAGGTGGAGGAGGTAAAAAGGGACAAGGTCAAGGAAGAGCGCCCCACCGAATTCCTCCCCAAGGAGCTGGTGGACAAGGCGGAGGAGAAGTTGGGCCTCAAGCGGGGGAGCGCCCAGGTCAAGGAAGTGAAAAAGACCCTGCAGCGGGCGGGGATCCACGGCGAGAAGGCCCTGTCCATTTTTTTGGGCCTGAAGCTGGGGTTGTCCGTGGCCCTGCCGGTCATGGTCCTTCCCTTTCTGCACCGGGCCGGGGTGATTAAGGGACTGCTCCTGCCCCTCTTTTTCCTGTTGGCGGCGGCCGGCTATTTTCTGCCCAACCTCATCCTCAACCGTATGGTGGACGCCCGGCAGAAAAAGATCCGGGACAGCCTGCCCGACGCCCTGGACCTCCTGGTGGTCTGCGTGGAGGCCGGTCAAGCTCTCAACGCCGCCCTGAAACGGGTGGCCGACGATTTGAAGATCTCCAGCCCGCCCCTGTCCCAGGAGCTCACCCTGGTGAACCTGGAGATCGCCGCCGGCCTGGAACGGGAGCAGGCCCTGCGCAACCTGGCGGAGCGCACCGGGGTGGAGGAAGTGGCCTCCCTGTGTTCCATGCTCATCCAAAGCGACCGCTTCGGCACCAGCATGGCCCAGGCCCTGAAGGTGCAGTCCGACACCCTGCGTACCACCCGCCGCCAGAAGCTGGAGGAGCTGGCCGCCAAGACCCCGGTGAAGCTGGTCTTCCC
Organism: Desulfobaccales bacterium; assembly: GCA_037481655.1. Classification (NCBI taxonomy): domain Bacteria; kingdom Pseudomonadati; phylum Thermodesulfobacteriota; class Desulfobaccia; order Desulfobaccales; species Desulfobaccales bacterium. The sequence goes on from JBBFLF010000018.1 coordinate 12,852, forward strand.
TTTGCTCCTGTTCATCTTTCCCGCCCTCATGGTGGTGATCATCGGCCCCGCCGCCATCCGCATCATGGAGAACCTGAAGTAGGTCCCGTAGCTTCCAGGGGGAAGGGGGAGCAAGGGGTAATCGAAAAGGAACCTCCCGGAGCGAGGGAGGGAGCCTGAAAGGAGATGGACACCTCCTGAATGGCTGAGGCTGCTGCCCACAGGCCTGTCGGGATGTCCGCCCCGACTTTCTGCCGGCTCCCTCCTTTTCCTTCCTGTCCTTTCATTGAGCCGAGCCGACCCCCCATTGCACCTCAAGCCTCAACCTTAACCCCGATGAAATTCCGAACAGATATGGTCCGGTCCACGGGCTCCGGGGCCGCCAGAGGCTCGGGAGGGGAAAAGACTTGAGCCCACGAACATTTTTTGCCCTCAGAGGGTGCCGGCGGCCTGTTACCGGTTTCTACCTGGGGCCGGCCTGCGGGGTGGCAACCAGGGGCTTGATGATGATGTCCACCCGGCGGTTGAGGCGGCGGCCCTTTTCGTCCCGGTTGTCGGCGATGGGGGCATATTCCCCGTAACCGGCGGCGGCAAAGCGGGCCGGAGGAAGCCCGTGCTGCTCGATGAAATACCGCACCAGGGCCGTGGCCCGGTGGGTGGAGAGCTCCCAGTTGGAGGGGAATTGGAGGGTGTGGATGGGGCGGTTGTCGGTGTGGCCTTCCACCGCCACGGGGTTGGGGATCTTCTTCAGGATGCCTGCCAGTTTATCCAGGAGGGGGCGGCTCTCCGGCCGGAGAGTGGCCTCGCCGGAATCAAAAAAGAGGAACTCCGGCAGATGGATCACCAGTCCCCGGCCGGTGATGAGAAGGCGTACCTCGTCCAGGTCCTGCCGCCGGAAGCCTTCCTGGACCTCCCGGGCCACCTCCTGGAGCTGGGCCCGGGAGCGCTCCTGCAGGACGGCGCCGGCCAGGTCGCCGCTGAGGCCGGCCGCGGGCACCTCGCCCACACCGTTCTCCACCGGAAAGCCCCCCAGAAAGACCGGGGCGTGCAGGGCCCGCTGGATGGAGAGCTGCGCCTGAGAGAGCTTTTCGCTGTCCAGGCGGGTGATGCTGTACATGGTGACGAAAAAGGCCAGGAGCAGAGTGATGAAATCGGCGTAGGAGACCAGCCAGCGGTCCCGGGAGGGCGGGGGCTCAGCCTCGGGAGAGGGTGGTTTTGGTCCCGGCATTTTTGGCCACGCTCCGCTTGGACTTGGGGGTGAGGCGGAACACTTTGGTGGAGATCAGGTCCGGCAGGGAGCGGCGGACCTCCTCCGGCAGGAAGCTCTGCAGGCGTTCGGCGATGAGCCGGGGGTGCTCCCCCTGGCCCAGGGCCGCCAGGCCCTCCAGGAGCATCTCCCGGCGGCGGCGCTCCCGGGCCTCCTGCAGGCGCAGTTTGTGGGCCAGGGGCAGGAACAGCAGGTTGGCCCCGGCCACGCCGTAGATGGTGGCCACAAAGGCCACCGCCACGCCGGTCCCCAGTTTGGCGGGCTCGGTGAGATGCTGCATCACCTGGATGAGCCCCAGCACCGCGCCCAGGATGCCCAAGGTGGGGGCATAGCCGCCCGCGGCCTCGTACACCCGGGCGGGAGTCAGCGCCGCCTCGTGCGCCTGGGCCAGCTCCGCCTGGAGGATCTCCCGCACCTCCCCGGCGGAAAAGCCGCCCACCAGGAGCTCCACCCCCCGCCGCAGGAAGGGATCCGGCTCCTGGGCCAGGCTTTTTTCCAGGGCCAGCAGGCCGTCCCGCCTGGCCCGGTAGGCCATCTCCACCAGCCGCAGGAGCTGGGCCTGGCTGTCGTCCCGGGGTTCCCGGAAGACCCGGGGCAGGGCCCTGAGGGCGGCCAGGAGTGCCCCCGGCGGGAAACTGAGACTCACCGCCGCCGCGGTCCCCCCGAGCACAATGACCGCCGCGGTGGCCTGGAAGATCAGGCCGAGAGAGCCGCCCTCCAGGAGATGGCCCCCCAAGATCGCCGCCAGCCCCAGGAGCAGACCCAGGAAAGTGGCCTTATCCATGGCCCCCTCCCCTAGAGAGGCTTCGCCAAGGCGGCAGTCCCGGCCGCCGGCGCGGAAGTGAGGGTGATGCAGGGCGCAAGGGAGTGCGGCAGGCCATAACTATTCATATTATCGGCAAGTTCTGGACGCCCTTGATTTTCCGGCAGGTGGATGGAAGGGCCGGTGACCCTTGGCCGCTGCCCCCTTTCCCCGGCCCTGATAACCGGCCCCACCGCCACCGCGCGCCTTGACCGGGACCATGCCATTGGATATGATGAGCCATGCGCCGGCGTCCGGTGATCGCGTTGCTGCTTTCCCTCTTTGTCTTTCCCGGCCTGGGACAGCTCTACCGGCAGGACACCCGCAAGGGGGTGCTCCTGCTGCTGGGCGCCAACCTGCTGGTGGGGCTCCTCCTTCTGGTGGGACTGGTCCTCTTTTCCCGGGAATATATGACAGTCTTTTATCCTGAACCCCTCACCCGGGAAGTCCTGGCAGTGGTCCTCCTGGCCGTGTTCCGCCATCCCCTCTTTCTGGTGCCCTTCCTGGCCCTGGCGGCGCTGTGGGGATATGCCGCGGTGGATGCCGTCCGTGCCCGGGAGACGGGAGGCCAGCATGAGCCCCAATGAGATTTTCTGGCTGTTCCTCATTTTCATTGCCCTGCAACCCCTAATGCGGCAGCGCCTGCTGGAGTTCTCCCGCAAGCGCCTCATCGCCCGGCTGGAGCAGCAACGCAATTCCCGGGTCATCCTCCTGGTGCACCGCCAGGAGACCATGGGGCTGCTGGGTTTTCCCCTCTTCCGGTTCATTGATATCAATGACTCCGAAGAGGTCATCCGGGCCATCCACATGACCGACCCGGAGATGCCCATCGACCTGATTCTGCACACCCCGGGGGGCCTGGTGCTGGCCTCCCTGCAGATCGCCCGGGCCCTTAACCGGCACCCGGGCAAGGTGACGGTCTTTGTGCCCCACTATGCCATGAGCGGCGGCACCCTCATCGCCCTGGCGGCGGATGAGATCGTCATGTGTCAGCACGCGGTGCTGGGGCCGGTGGACCCGCAACTGGGCCAGCTCCCGGCGGCCAGCATCCTGAGGGCGGTGGCCAAAAAACCGGTGGAGTCCCTGGAGGATCAGACCCTGGTGCTGGCGGACCAGGCGGAGATGGCCATCGGCGAGGTGCGCCGGAGCATCTTTGAACTCCTGGTGGACAACTTCCCCCCCGACAAGGCGGAGGAGCTGGCCACCATCCTGTCGGAAGGCCGCTGGACCCACAGTTATGCCATCACTCCCGAAATGGCCCGGGAATTGGGGCTGCCCATATCCACGGACATGCCCACCGAGGTCTTGGAGCTGATGAGTTACTTTCCGCAACCCACCCGCATGACCCCGGCGGTGGAGTATATCCCCTTGCCCCGCCGGGTCCGGCCCGAGTGAGGGCTGATTAAGGAGGGAATCTGCCGGGGGCCGCAATTGCCATGTCCAGGGGCCCTCGGATATCGGTGGGGGGACAGTCATGCGACAGTATCTGCTGGATGAAATCCGTAAAAAAGACATTCCCCGCATCCGGGAATACTTGGAGACCCACGCCACGGCCTCCGGGCTGGCGGACATCTGGTGGGTGGATCTGAGGGAGGACCTCCTCAGCCCGGCCCAGTACGACCATCATCACTGCCAGCCTTACCGCTTCGCCATCGAGCTGGGGGATGACTACCTGCGCTTTGAGTTCCTCATCCGCAGCGAGAAGACCATGCGCTGCGCCTGCATCGACTACGCCACCCGCCAGCAGCGGGACTTCATCCTGGCCTTCGCCGACCGCCTGGTGGAGGATCTGGGCCTGAAGACCTGAGACCGGTGGTCGTCCTGATCCAGTCCCGTGGAGAACGGTGGGAGGGGAGTCGTGAGGGGCGGGGGCGCCACTATTCCCCCGTCATCTCCCTATGACCCTGAAGAGCGGGATGCAGGCCCCTTTCCGGGCAAAGCGGCCAGGGCTGTATGCCCCGGGCCGGGACAAGGTCCCCTGCCCTCTTCCCCAGATCCTCTCCCTCCCCTCCACCTCGGGGAAATCTGAGGTGAGGCGAAGAGCCCTCCTGAGGTGAGCAATGCCGCCTTGGGGTGAACCTGTCTGGCTTCTCCTCTTAGCCGCCGGGCTGTTCCTCTGGGCCCTGTCCCTGGTGGCGGCCTGGGCTCTGGCGCGGCGGCGGCTCCTGAAGGAATGGGCCCGGGAGGAGCACGTGGCCCTTAAGCCGCCGGCCTTTCCGGAAGCCCGCCCCGAAGACCGTCAGGCCCTGGAGATCATCGCTACCTATCGCCGGCGCTTCCTCACCCATCCCTGGCCCAAGACCCACCTGCGTCTGGCGCTCATCACCGACACCGCCCAAAGCCTCCTGAAAGACATCGCCCGGGTGTATTACCCTCAGGAGGAGCGGCCGGAACTCAAGGCCTCTTTGGCGGATCTGGTGGGTCTGGTGGACCGGGTGGGCGGCCGTCTGCAGGTCTGGCTCAACACCCTGCCGGTGAGGCCCCTGAAGGACGTGGAGGTGGGCACCCTCCTCAAGGTGCACGAATTATATTGCCAGGTGAGGGAGCATCCGGTCTATCAGTTTCTCAAGCGCCATCACCTGGACAAAGCCGCCCGCTGGCTGTGGACCGTCAAAAACCTCCTCAACCCCTGGTACTGGAGCCGCCGGGCCGTCTATACCGGCAGCCGGGAGATCTTCGTCCGCCTCTTTTTGGCCCAGATCGTCTCTCTGGTGGGGGAGGAGGCCATCCGTATCTATGGCCGCCGGCACCCGCCCCAGGCCCTGGTGGGCCGGCTCAGGCTGGCCCTGCAGGAGATGCTCCACCTCACCTGGCAGAATGGCGGCGTCCCGCCTCCGATTTACCGGAATCTGCTGAGATTCATCCTCACGGTGCGGGGGCTGGAGGAGCGGGAGCGTCTGGAACTGGCCACCCTCCTGTCTTCCCCCCAGGCCCCGGAGCCCCCGGATCCCGCCGTCTGGGACCCCGACGAACGCCGCCGGGTGGCGGCCCTGCTCCGGGGCCTCAGCCGGCGGTGCCTGCCGCCCCGGGAGCGGGACGCCTGCCTGGACCGCATCCGCCGGCGCTGGGCGCCTTGACCCCCTCACCTGGACGCAGCTCCCGCCTGGACAACATTAGGAAGTGGCAACGGAGACGAGGGGAGGGAAGCTTGCTCCCTCCCCGCTGGCGCGTGCGGCTACTCCGCCACCCGCACCCAGGTGGCCTGGGGGCCCTTGTCCCCGGGCTCGGCGGCAAATTCCACCCGGGCGCCCACCGGCAAGGTGTCGATGGCGGCATTTTTGAGAGCGTTGGCGTGGAAGTAGACCTCGGTGCCGTCCGGAGCCTCCAGGAAGCCGTAATCCTCCTCCGGGTAGGTGCGCAGCACCGTGCCCATCTGGGACACCTCCTCATGCACCTTCACCTTCTGCTGGCGGATGCGGGAATACTCCTTCACCCGGCGGTCCATGGCCTGGAAGGCGTCCACAATCAGGGGCAGGACGTAGTCGCCCTGGCGGGTCACGGTCAGAGTCTGGCCCGCCAGCCCCACCACCAGGCGCAGTTCAAAGGCGCCGTGGCGGTGATGGCCGGTGCCGATGACCTCCACCCGGGCGTGCAGGATGGGCTCATAGGCGTGCCGGTCCAGTTTCCGCAGCTCGTCCTCGATCTTTTTCCGCCATTCCGGCAGGATCTCCACATTGCGGCCGTCGATATGCAGGTCGGTGGGCAACATGACGTCAACTCCTGAACGGGATTGTCACAGTCGCACTCGGTTTGAGGAGAGGGGCCGCGGCCTTGCCTCTCCCGGCATCTTCGCTTTCCTTCGTGGAGAGAGGAGGTCGGGCCATTCGGGTTCCCGGCCCTCCCCTCTTTTCTGCTCTTGAATTTTGGGCCACCCGGAACAAGCCCGATGGCGGCGGGAGCGTCACTCCGACTGCTCCTTAAGGCGTTCCTCCAAAGCCGCCACCCGCTTCTCCAGGGCCTCCAGGTCGGCGGCCCGGGCCAGCCCCAGGCCGGCCAGCGCCTGGGCGACAGCCTGGTTGATTTTCTCTTTCAAGGCTTCCTGCTCCGCCTGGGCCTTCTCCAGGATCTGGGCCACGGCGCCGGATTTCTCCTGTTGGGAGAGCTCCCCCCGGCGGATCATCTCCTCCACCACCGCCTCCACTTTCTCCCGGGTGAAATCCCAGACTCCCAGCCCGAACTGTTTGGCTTTGCGGAAGAAATCCTCCATGATGCACCTCGCTGGATTAATCCTGGCGATCAGGCCGGCTCTTGTCGGCCCGGGGCCTGCCAGAACCTGGCGCCGGCCATACCAGAACCCCTTTGCCATAGGAATATAACCCTCACGGGGGGCCTTGTCGACCGGGCCTAAGCCCCCCTCAGGGCTCCCGGGGAAAAATCTCTGCTCGGCAGATTTTTCACATTTTTTTCTTGCTTTCCCTCTCGTAAACAGTAGTATGTGTATAGAATAATTTTCTTTTAGACTGACTTATGCCCCGTGGAAAAAACAAACTGGTGAAGGTGGGGGACCTCTTCCTCATCAATGACGTCTCCCGGATGGTGAACCTGTCCCAGAAACGCATCCGGGAGTATGAGAAGGAGGGCTTCATCAAGCCGCTGAGGGAGCGCAACACCAACAACCGCCTCTATTCCTCCTTCGACGTCGCCCAGATCCAGCAGATCAACCACCTCATCCACGAGCGGGGCTTCACTTTGGCCTGCCTGCGCAACCTCATGGTGCTGGCGCCCTGCTGGAACATCTTCGACTGCCCGGACAAGGAGAAATGCGCCGCCTATCAGATTCCCTGGCGGCCGTGCTACGAGGTGCGCCAGTACCGGGAGACCTTGTGCAACGGCCCTTGTGAACGCTGCGCCATCTATCTCAACCGGGATGTGAAAAAGGAAAGGATCCTCGAGCCTTTCCCCCGCCCTGAATGACCGGCAGCCCTTCGGTCTTTCCTGTGGCTGACCATTCCCTTGCCCCACGGGCCGTGAGCATTGTAGGGCCAGCGAGCCCCGCCAAAACCGCCTTTATCGGCGCGCTGGCTCGGGAATTGGAGGCTGGCGGCCTGAAGGTGGCGGTGCTCTCCTGGGAGATCGCCGCTCCCCTCCCCGATGAGACCAAGGACACCGGCCGTTACCGCCGGGCGGGGGCCTCCCTGGCGGCGCTGGCGTCTCCGGGGTGGCTACTCCTCACCTATCGTTTCCCGGACTTCATCTCCCGACCTGGCCTGGGCCAGATCCTCCCGCTCCTGGCGCCCTTCGCGGATGGCGTGCTGGTGGACGGCGCCGCAGACGGCCTGCCCCGGATCTTTCTCGGCCCGGCCTCCGGCCCTGATTCACCGGAGGCGGAGGTGTGGGCGGTGGTGGAGGACGTCTCCGGGCACCGTCCGGTGCCGGCAGAGGCGGTGGCGAAGGTGGCGGCGCTGCTCCGGGCCCGGTGGGGGGCCTCCTGATGTCCTCCCCACCGGTGACCGGTGTCATCCTGGCCGGGGGATTAGGCCGCCGTCTCGGGCAGGACAAGGCCACCCTGCCCTTTCAGGGGAAGCCCCTGGCCCTCCAGGTGACCCAAGCCCTCAGCCCTTGGGTGCAGGAGCTCTGGCTGCTCACCAATCAGCCCCTCCTGCATGTCAGATTGGGGCTGCCCCTGGTGCTTGACCTCTTCCCCTTTCAGGGCCCCCTGGGGGGCCTCCTCACCGCCCTCGCCTTCAGCCCCACCCCCTGGGTGCTGGCGGCGGCGGTGGACAATCCCCTACTCCAGCCGCCTTTGCTCGCTGCCGTGGTTCAGCGGGCCGCGACCACACCCAGGCCGGTGGTGGTGACAGAAAGTCCCCGGGGGCTGGAGGCCCTTCCCGGCCTCTTCCATGTGCGCCTGAGGCCGCGGCTGGAGGACTATCTGGCCCGGGGGGAGCGGCGCCTGAGGCCCTTTATCATGGCCTGCCGGCCGGAGATCCTGCCTCGGGAGGTGACCGGGAAATTGGACCCGGAGGGCTTAAGCTTTCTCAACCTTAACACGCTGGCAGAGGCGGCTGCGGCCGGGCTTCGGTGTCGTCGGCCCGAAGTCTGAGGTCCCCATCGGGCCAACCAGCAAAGCCAGCACCCCTGCGAGAGACGGGGGCAGGCAGGGGAAGCATTCGCCGAGCGTGGAGGGAGGCAGGCCTCTGGCGGCGAAGGGCAAGGCGGAACGTGAAGGCGGAAATGCTTCCCGGGTGCTCCCACCCCCTTGACAACCGGCATGCCGCAGGTTAAAAAAGGAAGTGTTCGGTCCCATCGTCTAGCGGTCTAGGATACTGCCCTCTCACGGCAGAGACACGGGTTCGAGTCCCGTTGGGACTACCAGCTAACCAGCGGATTTTGCTGGCATAGTAAGAGTAAACCTTCAAAAGCTTGCTGTCCCCACAGCGTCCCCGTGCAGGCTGTCCTGAGCGGGGATTTTGTTTTTCTGCCGGCGCCATCATCTCCAGAGGGGGCCCCATCACTCCCAGGGTTTCCTCCTCCGCGATAGAGCAGCTCAGGGATTGCAGCCGCAGACCGACCCCGGGACACGGGATTGTTCTTCACCCGGTAATCAGGTCTGGTGTATGGTGTCCGAAGCGCCCCGGCTCAGGATTGAGGCGGCACCGGGTTACTCTGAACGGAGAGGGGTTCCACGGATGGTGGGAGAGAGGCAGAGCCGAAAACGACTGTCCCCAAAGCGTCGCCGGGACACTTTGGGGACATAATTTTTAAAGCTAACCTTTGATATTTATATTAATTTTTGGTGCCGAAGGCGGGATTTGAACCCGCACGGGTCTCCCCACCACCCCCTCAAGATGGCGTGTCTACCAGGTTCCACCACTTCGGCATGGGTTGTCTCACTTGGCCGGTGCCGCCGGCGCCGGAGCAGCCGGAGTCTCCGCCGGCGCTGCGGGTTTGGCCGGAGCCGGCTGGGAGACCGGCGGCCGGGTCTCTCTCATGATGGTGCTCTTCACCTGCTGGCGCCCCAGGACCGTGAGCCCCAGGGAGGTGCACATGAAGAGGATGGCCGCCACCGCCGTCAGCTTGGCCAAAAAAGGCGCCGCCCCGGTGCTGCCGAAGACCGTCTGGCTGGAGCCCCCGAAGGCCGCGCCGATGCCCGCCCCTTTGCCGTGCTGCAGGAGCACGATGCTGATGAGAGCCAGGCACACCACAATGTGCAGAATGGTCAAAACAGTGCTCATGTCAATTGTTTTCCTGGGAGAGGGGGCCAGGGATCGTGGACCCCTGCCCCCTCTCCCAGCCCCTCACCCCCAACCCCATAATGTTCAAATCTTTTTGGGCTAAGGGGTAAAAACGATCACCGCGACCGCCAATCCCGGCTCAATTTTTGAATATAACTCATTCTTCGGAGGGCCGCAAGGTTTTCCGAAGGAAGCCGAACCTTTCCCAACAAGTTCATAGAATGGAGGTCACGACGAGAAGGCCACCCGGTTTCAGCCCGACGCCGCGATGATGGCCAGAAAAGAGGCGGCCTTAAGCGACGCCCCGCCCACCAGGGCGCCGTCGATGTCCGGCTCGGCGAGCAGGCTGGCGGCGTTGTCCGGAGTGACGCTCCCGCCATAGAGAATGCGCACCTGCGGGGTGCCCAGCAGGCCCGACAGGAGGGTGCGAATAAAGGCATGCACCTCCTGGGCCTGGGCCGGGGTGGCAGTTCGGCCGGTGCCGATGGCCCACACCGGCTCATAGGCGATGACCAGGCGGGAGGCGGCGTCGGCGGGAAGGCCCGCCAGGCCCTCCTGAATCTGCCGCTCCACCACCTTCAGAGTCAGGCCGGCCTCCCGCTCCGCCAAGGTCTCCCCCACGCAGACGATGGGGCCCAGACCCGCCTTCAGGGCCGCCTTCACCTTGCGGTTGACCGTGGCATCGGTCTCGCCGAAGTGCTGACGCCGCTCCGAGTGGCCGATGATGACCTGGCGGCAGCCCACATCCACCAGCATCACCGGCGAGATGGCGCCGGTGTAGGCCCCCTTCTCCTCCCAGAAGACGTCCTGGGCCGCCAGCCGCACCGGCGTACCCGCCAGCACCCCGGCCACCGCGGCCAAGGCCGTGTAGGGCGGCGCCACCGTGACCTCGGCTGTGGGCGCGGGCCCCAGCCCCTGGACAATGCCCCGGGCCAGCTCCCGAGCTTCGGCCAGGGTGGTGTGCATCTTCCAGTTGCCGGCGATGAGTTTTCTCAGCTCAGACATTGGGGTGTCTCTTGGCCCAATCCTCTAAGGCCTTGATGCCGGGGAGCTTTTTCCCCTCCAGAAGCTCGATGAAGGCGCCGCCGCCGGTGGAGACGTAAGAGAATTTTTGAAATTCCCCGGACTTGTGCAGGGCCACGTCGGTGTCGCCGCCCCCCACGATGGTGAGGGCGTAGGAGTCCGCCACCTTGCTCACCATGGCCATGGTGCCCCGGCTGAAAATATCAATCTCAAAGGCGCCCATGGGGCCGTTCCAGATGATGGTCTGGGCGGTCTGCAGGGCCTCGCCGAAAAGCGTCACCGTGGCCGGGCCGATGTCGGCGATGGTCCAGTCCGGGGGCACCTCCTGTACCGGGGTAATCTTGGTCTGAGCCCGGCGGTCCAGCTTGTCGGCCACCACCACGTCCACCGGCAAGTAGAACTTGACCCCCCGCTTCATGGCCTCGTTCATCAGTTTTTTGGCGGTATCGATGAGGGCGTCGTCCACCAGGGACTGCCCCACCTCATAGCCCTGGGCCTTGAGGAAGGTGTTGGCCATGGCGCCGCCGATGATCATCTTGTCCACGTGCCGCAGGAGATTGACCAGGGCGCTCAGCTTGCTGGAGACCTTGGCGCCGCCGATGATGGCCACCAGCGGCCGGGCCGGATCCTCCAGGGCGCGGTGGAAGTAGAGCACCTCATCCCGCATGAGGAAGCCGGCCACGCATACCGGGGCGAAGTGGGTGACGGCATCCACGGAGGCATGGGCCCGGTGGGCCACGGCAAAGGCGTCGTTGACATAGACGTCCACGCCCTTCATCAGCTCCCGGGCAAAGTCCGGGTCATTTTTCTCTTCGCCGGGATGGAAGCGGAGGTTTTCCAGGAGGAGCACATCCCCGGGCTGCATCTCGGCCTTGAGCTGGTCCACCTCCGGCCCGATGACGTCGGGGGCCAGCTTCACCTTCTTGTGCAACCGGTAGGCCAGGCGCCGGGCTACCGGCACCATGTTGAGCTCCTCCACCCGCTTGCCTTTGGGGCGTCCCAGGTGGGAGGCCAGAATCACCTTGGCGTCGGCCTCCAGGGCGTAGTTGATGGTGGGGAGCACGGCCCGGATGCGGGTGTCGTCGGTAATGTTGCGGTTGCGGTCCAGGGGGACGTTGAAGTCCACCCGGATGAACAGGGTCTTGCCCGAAATATCCACCTCATCGATGTAACGGATGGTGATCTCTTTGCTTTTCTTGGGCATCACGCGCTCCCTACCAGGACGGCCAGATCCAGCATGCGATGGGAGAACCCCATTTCGTTGTCATACCACGCCATCACCTTCACCAGGGTGCCGCCCATGACATTGGTGAGCTCCGCATCCAGGATGGAGGAATACGAGGAGCCGTTGTAATCGATGGACACCAGGGGCACCCGGGACACCTGCAGGATCCCCTTCAAGCTGCCTTCCGCGGCGGCCTCCATGGCCTGGTTCACCTCCTCCCGGGTGGTGGGTCGGGCCACCGTGGTCACAAAGTCCACCAAGGAGACGTTGGCCGTGGGCACCCTCACCGCCAGCCCGTCCAGGCGGCCTTTGAGCTCCGGGATGACTTCGGTCACCGCCCGGGCGGCCCCGGTGGAGGTGGGGATCATGGAAAGGGCGGCGGCCCGGGCCCGGCGCAGGTCGCTGTGGGAGCCGTCCAGGAGCCGCTGATCCATGGTGTAGGAGTGCACCGTGGTCATGAGGCCGTGTTCCACCCCGAAGGCCTCGTGCAGCACCTTCACCAGGGGCGCCAGGCAATTCGTCGTACAGGAGGCGTTGCTGACGATATGGTGGCGGGTGGGATCATAGAGGTGGGTGTTCACCCCCATGACGAAGGTGGCGTCGATCTTTTTGCCCGGCGCAGAGAGCACCACCTTGCGGGCCCCGGCCCTCAGGTGCCCTTCGATGCTGGCCCGGTCCCGGAAAGCGCCGGTGGATTCCAGGACCACCTGCACCCCCAGCTCCCCCCAGGGGAGCTTTTCCGGCAGGTCATCGATCTGGGTGAGGAGAATCTCCCGGCCATTCACCAGCAGCCGGTCCCCCCGGGCCTCCACCTCCCCGGGGAAGGTGCCATGGACGGAATCGTATTTCAGGAGATGGGCATGGACTTCGGCCCCGGCCCGGCTGTTGATGGCCACCAGCTCCAGGTCATGCCGTTCCGTGAAGATGATCCGGGCCAGACAGCGGCCGATGCGGCCGAAGCCGTTGATGGCAACCCTCACAGGCATTGCGGCTCCTTCTCAAGCGAACTGAGCCTGAAAAGAAGGCGGACGAACTTTTCCGTCTCCGCCATCCTCCAGGCAGATTTTTATGTTAATGCAGAGGTGGCAAAAGCGTCAAATCTTTTCTCATCCGGGGACCCAGCCGGGCATGGCCGCCTCGAGGGGCAAAGGCCCACCGGGGGTCCGGCCTTCAGGCCTGGCGCCTTGCTTTTTTCCCCAATCTTCTTTAAGTAAAATGAGATCCGGTTCACAAGCCCGGAGAAGGGGGCGTCATCGCTTCTTATCCTGTTCCCTTCCCCAGGGAAATTCCCCCACACGCTGGAATTTTCGTATACATATATAGGCGTCTGGAGACCACAACCTGGGCCACGTGGCGGAGGAGCAATGCTGGCGGCGGTGCGTCGGGTAGGACGGTTTTCCCTGGATTACACCCAGCGGGTGGGCCGCTTTACCCTCTTTATCCTGAGTTCCCTGGCTCTGGCTCTTCTGCCCCCCTGGCGGCCCCGGCGGGTGTTGGCCGAAACCTACTTCATCGGCTTCTCCTCCCTCCTCATCATCGGCCTCACCGCCGCCTTCACCGGCATGGTGCTGGGGCTGCAGGGCTACTACACCCTGCGCAAGTTCGGGGCCGAAAGCGCTTTGGGCTCGGCGGTGGCCCTGAGCCTGATTAGGGAGCTGGGACCGGTGCTCACGGCGCTGATGGTCTCCGGCCGGGCGGGCAGCGCCATCACCGCCGAGATCGGCATCATGCGCATCACCGAGCAGCTGGACGCCCTGGACACCATGGCGGTGCACCCGGTGCAGTACGTGGTCAGCCCCAAAATGGTGGCGGGCCTCATCTCCGTGCCCCTCCTGACCGCCATCTTCGACGTGGTGGGGATTTTGGGGGGCTATGCGGTGGGAGTGGGCCTGCTGGGAGTGAGCTCCGGCTCCTATTTCTCGGGCATGATCCAAAGCGTGGTCAATCTGGACGTCAAGGGTGGGGTGGTCAAGTCCCTGGTCTTCGGCCTCATCGTCACCGGGGTGGCCTGCTACAACGGTTATTATACTGAGAGGGGTGCGGAAGGAGTCTCCCGGGCCACCACCCACACGGTGGTCACCTCCGCCGTTTTGGTGTTGGGGTGGGATTATATTCTCACCAGCTTCTTCATGTAACCGATGATAGACATCATTGACCTCTGCCGCAGTTTCAACGGCCTGCGGGTGCTGGACGGCCTGAGCCTCACCATCCCGCCGGGCCGCATTACCGTCATCATCGGCAAAAGCGGCGCCGGCAAGAGCGTGCTCCTCAAGCACATCGCCGGTCTGCTCACCCCGGATAGTGGCCGCATCCTGATCAACGGCGTGGACCTCACCCGGGCCCGGGGCCGGGAACGCCTGGAGCTCAAAAAGCGCATCGGGGTGCTCTTTCAGGGGGGAGCGCTCTTTGACTCCCTCACCGTGTTCGACAACGTGGCCTTCCCCTTGCGGGAGAAGACCCGCCTGCCGGAGGCGGAGATCCGCCGCCGGGTGCGGCTGCGTCTGGAGCAGGTGAATCTGACGCCGGAGGTGGACCATAAATACCCCGATGAGCTCTCCGGCGGCATGAAAAAGCGGGTGGCCCTGGCCCGAGCCCTCATCCAGGAGCCGGAGATCCTGCTTTTCGATGAGCCGGTGACGGGCCTGGACCCGCCCATGACCAACGCGGTGTTTCACCTCATCGAAAAGACCCATCGGGAGACGGGCTACACCGGGGTGGTGGTGAGCCATGACATCCCCGCCATCTTCCGGATTGCCGACCAGGTGGCCATGCTGCACGCGGGCCGCATCATCGCGGTGGGCACCCCGGAAGAGATCCAGGCCCATCCCGACCCGGTGGTGCAGAGCTTTATCCGGGGGGAACCCGATTTTCAGGCATCCTGAGGACCGAAGATGAAAAAAGGCGCGGTGGAGCTGGGCGTGGGTTTGTTTGTCCTTCTGGGGGTGGCCTGCCTCATCTACCTGGCCGTCCACCTGGGGGAGACGGAGATCCTGCAGCGGGGCTACCAGGTGACCGCCATCTTCGACAACGTCTCCGGCATCAAGGAGGGGGCGGCGGTGGAGGTGGCCGGCGTGGAGGTGGGCCGGGTGGAGAGCGTCCGGGTGGGGCCCGACAGCCGGGCGGTCTTGGTGCTGCGCCTCAAGCCCTGGGTGGAGCTGAAGGAGGACGCCATCGCCTCCATCCGCACCAAGGGCATCATCGGCGACAAGTTCGTCAAGCTCTCCCCGGGAAGCGGCGATAAGCCCATCCCCCCCGGAGGCCGCATCCGGGAGACCGAGTCCGCGGTGGAGTGGGAGGAACTCATCGCCAAATTCATCCACGGCAAGGTGTAAGAGCCGCCGGGATCGGTCTTTTGGGTCAGGTTGTGCCCCCAGGCTTTTCCGGGGACTTCACACCTTGTGAAACTTTCCTCGATGGATTACATTTCAGAAAAAGTGCCAGCCCCATGGGCCAGGCCTTCTGAGATCTCCATCTGAGCCGCTGATGAGGTAAGGTTATGCCCAGCATCAGGTCTGTGATGGGAACCCTGGCCGTGTGGCTCCTGATGGCCTGGGCCGTTCCGGCCTGGGCCGGCCCGGCCACCGACGCCGTCAAGTCGGTGGTGGATGAGGTCATTCGGATTCTCAACGATCCGGCCCTGGCAACCCAGAAGGAGCGCCGCCGCCAACTGGTCAAGGCCAAGGTGGACCAACGCTTCGACTATGAGGAGATGGCCAAGCGCAGCCTGGGCCCCACCTGGGGCAGGCTTTCCCCCGCCCAGCGCAGTGAGTTCGTCCGCCTGTTCGGCGAGCTTCTGGAGGCCTCTTATTCTGATAAAATAGACAAGTACGCCGGCGAGACCGTCACCTTCCTCGGGGAGAGCCTGGACGGCGACTATGCTGAGGTGCGGACCCTGCTGGTGCGGCCCAATGACAAAATCCCCATGAATTACCGGCTGATCAACAAATCCCGCTGGGTGATCTATGACGTGGTCATCGAAGGGGTAAGCCTGGTGAGCAACTACCGCTCCCAGTTCAGCCAGATCATCAGCCAGTCCTCCTACCAGGAGCTGGTCCACCGCCTGCGCACCCGGGTGGAGGAGCTGCGACGCGCCCAGCGGGGGGCTTAGTGGGAGAGGGGGCCAGGGACCGTGGGCCCCTGCCCCCTCTCCCACGCCCTCTCCCCCCACCCCTTATCGGGGGGCGGGGAGTTTGAGGGGAGGGCGGGGGAGCCAGGCTCCCCCAGCCCTCCCCTCAACCATTCACCACTCAATGGGGGTGCCCTTGCGGTAGGCCAGGGCCTGGCAGGTGGCGATGAGCCGGCCGCCGGAGTCGGTCACCTGGATATGGCAGGAGGAGGTGCGCCGGGTGGTGTGGATCTCCCGGGCCTCGGCCACCAGGCGCTCCCCGAAAGCGGGCGCAGCGTGGAAAGTGAGGCTCATCTGCAGGGCCACGGCCACGCTGCCATGGGCGTTCACCGCCACCTGGAAGGCCTCGTCCATGAGGGCAAAAAGGGCGCTGCCGTGGACCATGCCCAGGATGTTCCCCATCTCCTCCCGGCAGAGCATGGACACCCGGGCATAGCCCGGCGCGGCTTCCTCCAGCTCCAGGCCCAGGTGTTGCGCCAGGCCCTGGGCCGCCACTTTTTCCTGCAGTTTCGCCAAGAATTCTGAGGTCGCCATCACAAGCCCTCATAGAGTTCCGGAAACTGGTTCTTCCAACGGCGGTGCAGCCACAGCCACTGCTCCGGCGCCGCCCGCACCCAGGCCTCCACCGCCCGGCTCTGTTCTTGGAGGTGATGCCGGATGTCCGCCTCAACGTCGTCGGTCTTTTCCAAGGGCAGGCGGGGCAGGAAAGCCAGGAGGTGCCGGCCATCCGGCAGGCGTCGGGAGAATACCGGAAGGACGGGCACTCCTCGGCGCCGGGCCAAAATTGCGGCCACCGGGGTGGTACGGGCCGGCTTGCCGAAAAAGTCCACCAACAGGCCCTCGCCGGGGGCGGTATTCTGGTCAATGACAATTCCCACGATGCGGTTCTGCTTCAGGTGACTCAGGATGTCTTTAAGCCCCCCCTGTTTGTTGATCATGACATTGCCGCAGCGCTCCCGCAAACGCCGGGCCAGGGGCCGAAGCCACGGCTGGCTGAGCTCCCGGGCCACCACCGCCACCGACCCGTACTGCAGGCCCTGCCCCACCACAGTGTACTCCCAGTTGCCGGCGTGGGCGGCAATGGCGATGAGACCTTTGCCTTCCGCCAGGGCCGCCTGAAAATGCTCCTGGCCCACGATCACCACCTTTTTCTTGATGACCGGCAGGGGCAGGACCGCCAGTTCCGCCAATTCCAAGGCAAAGCGGGCAAACTGCCGGAAGACCTCCCGGGCCACACGCTCCCTTTCTTTGGGACTCAGTTCCTCGCCATAGGCAAAGGCCAGGTTGCGGCGCACGATCTCCCGATGGCGCCGGTCCAGCCGGTACCACAAATCCCCTGCCAGATCGCACAGGCGCTCCCGCACAGCGAAAAGGAGTCTCACTTCCCCTCCAGCAGCTCCCGGTAGATCTCCTCCAGACAGTCGGCCATGTGCTCCAGGGAGTGGCGCGCCGCCACCAGCTCCCGGCCCCGTTGGCCCCAAACTTGGGCCTCTTGCCTGCCTTCCATGACTCTGGCCAGGGCCTGAGCCAAGGCCTGGGATTCCTTGGGAGGGACCAGCAAGCCGGTCTCCCCCTCCCGGATGACCTCCGGGATGCCACCTATCCTGGTGGCCACCACCGGCCGCGCCATGGCCAGGGCCTGGAGCAGGGCCTGGGGCACACCTTCATGGGCATAAGAGGCCAGCACAAAGGCGTCCATCAGGGCCAGCCAGGCGGGGACGTCCTCCTGATGACCCAGAAGCCGCACCCAGGCGCTCAGACCCAGTTCCCGGATCTTCTCCTCGATGACCGGGCGGTAGGGGCCTTCTCCTACAATCATTAGAGCGAGGTCATACCCCTGGCCCCTCAGCAGGTGCAGCGCCTCCAGGAGATACAGGTGCCCCTTCCAGGAGCGCAGCACCGACACCGTGCCGATGACAAAGGTCCCGGGGGGCCATCCCAAGGACGCCCGGAGGCCCGGGTCCGGCGGCCGGGGGGAAAAATCGGCCAGGCTGATGCCGGTGGGCACGGCCACCAGCCTCGCCTGGGGCACCCCCAGGCGCTCATGCACCAACGCCGCAATCTCCCGGCTGGTGGTGAGCACCCGGGCCGGCCGGTGGTACAGCCAGCGGGTGGGCCAGTTGGGATGCACCGGGGTGGAGAGATGACGGGTGCGGAGCAATACCGGCCGCCGCCTTAAGCTCGCCCAGGCCACCGTCCCCACCCAGGAGTCCAGGGAGCTGTGGGTGTTGAGGATATCCACCTCCTCTAACCGGAGGAGACGCCGCAGGTGTAACCAGGCGGCCGGATTGGCGCGGCCGCCAAAGGTCAATGGGATGACGGAAAAACCCTCAGCCCGGGCCCGGCCATAAAGCTCCCCCCGGGGATCGGCGGCAATCAGCAGGCGATGCCCCCGGGCCCTAAGCACCCGGGCCTCCGCCAGGATGCGGTGCTCCTGGCCCCCCCAGCCCAGGGAGGATTCCGTGTGCAAAATAGTCAGGCCCTGGCCACGGCTCATGAGCGGCGCCGCTCCCCCCACACCGCCAGATAGAGGTCCTTAAGGCGTTGGAGCATGGTCTCCTGAGAGTAGTTCTCCCTCGCGGTGCGCCGGGCCGCCTCCCCCAGGCGGATCCTGGTTGCCGGATCATGATAGAGTTCCCGGATGGCCCCGGCCAGAGCGGCCGAGTCCCGGGGCGGCACCAACACCCCGTTCACCCCGGAGGTGATGACCTGCTCAAAGCCGCCCACCTGGGTGGCCACCACCGGCAGGCCGGCGGCCATGGCCTGGAGCAGGGCCAGAGAGAGCCCCTCCCACAGGGAGGGCTGCACATAGAGATCCAGCGCCTTGAGGATCAAGGGCACGTCCCGGCGCCAGCCCAGGAACCGCACCTGCGCCCCCAGCCCCAGGTCAGCGGCCTGACGGCGGAGCGCCTCCCCCCGGCGGCCCTCCCCGGCAAGGAGGAGGGTCGCCTCCGGGAGCTCCTCAGACAACAGATGCAGCGCCTCCAAGAGATAAGCGTGCCCCTTTTCTTCCTCCAACCGGCCCACGGCACCCACAACGAAGCCATCCACCTTGAGCCGCGCTCGCGCCTCCTCCCGGCTCACCGGGATATCCAGGGCCTTCAGATCCACTCCGTTAGGCAGAAGATGCAGCTTTTCCGGCGGCACCCCGTCATATTTCCGGATATCTGCCCAAACCTGGGGACTCACTGCGATCAGCGCCGCCGTCCACGGGGTCAATAGACGGTTGAGAAGAAGGCGATGCAGTTTGACCCGGGAATACACACTGTGCACCGAGCACACTACCGGCACCCCCAGCCCCCAAGCCGCCAGCCGGCCGTAGAGGTTGGGGTGGTAGAGGTGCGTGTGCAAAATATCCGGCTGCCGCTCCCTGAGAAGCCGGCGCACTGCCCGGATCAGCCGGAACGTCGGGGTGCGCTTCAGGCTCAGGTTGAGGGCGGTGACCCGGCGGCCCTCCCGGGTGAGCTCCTCCCCGATGGCGCCCAGGGCTTCAATGGTGGCCGCCTCCACCTCGAAGAGCTCCGGGTCCAGCCCCCGCACGATGGCCGCCACCACCTCCTCGGCCCCGCCCACCGGCAGGGTGGAGATGAGCTGCAGCACCCGAAGAGGACGGCCAGGCAGAATCCGGGCGGGATCAGCGGCGGTCATGGCGGGAGTATAGCAAAAATTCCCGGGGCTGCCGAGTTGGCTGCGGTTCCGCCGAAGGTCTCGATGCCTTTGTCAAGGCCATGGCGCCCTCCACCCACCTACACGAGGAATTTCCGCCCACCCCTTGACAGCCGCCTCGGGCTCGGATATTTTAAAAGCGTTCGGGGCTGTAGCTCAGCTGGAAGAGCGCTTGAATGGCATTCAAGAGGTCAGGGGTTCAACTCCCCTCAGCTCCACCAACACCGGCGAATTGACGAAGGGTTGGCGCCCATGGGCAGCCAACCTTTTGTTTTTGGCAGGCCAGGCAAACAGGATCGGATCATGGGCCTTCGCCCCTGCCGGGCCCCTTCTGTACTCTCCCTCCGGCTCCCTCCACCCGCACCTTGATACAAGCTTTCCTGGGAGTCCAAGAAGTCCCCGGCACGGATTTGACCCTTGTCAGGAATCCCAGCCATCCTCCGGTCATTTCAAGCCGTACTTTTTCAGCTTGTATCGGAGCATGCGCTCGCTCAGACCCAGGAGGGCGGCGGCCCGGGTCTGGTGGCGGCCGGTTTTCTCCAGGGCTTCCCGGATCATCCGGCGCTCCAGGTCGGCCACGGCCTCCGGGAGGGTGGCCGCCCGGGAGAAGGCGACGCTGGCCGGCGGACTGGAGGCTTCCGGAAAAGGCAGATCCTCCCGGGTGATGACGTTGCCTCGGGCAATCACCACCGCCCGCTCCAGGATATTCTCCAGCTCCCGGACGTTGCCGGGATAATCGTATTTGATGAGCAGATCCCGTGCTTCCCGGCTGAGGCCGGCGATGGCCTTGCGGTTGTCTCGGGCAAAGCACTGGAGGAAATGGTCAATCAGCGGGGGGATGTCCTCTCGGCGCTCTCTCAGCGGCGGAATCTTTAAAGTGACCACGTTGAGGCGATAGAAGAGGTCCTCCCGAAATGAGCCCTGCCGCATCAGGGCCTCCAGATCCCGGTTGGTGGCGCTGATGAGGCGCACGTCGGCTTTCAGGGGGCGCTCGCCTCCCAGCCGCTGGAACTCCCGCTCCTGGAGAAAGCGCAGCAGCTTGACCTGAATGCTTGAGGGGATTTCACCCACCTCATCCAAAAACAGGGTGCCGCCATGGGCCTGCTCCACCCGCCCCAGGCGGCGCTGCATCGCGCCGGTGAAGGCCCCCCGCTCATGGCCGAAGAGTTCGCTCTCCAGCAGGGTCTCCGGGATGGCGGCGCAGTTGAGGGCCACAAACGGCCGCCCCGCCCGGGGGCTCAACTGGTGGATCAGCCGGGCGAAGAGCTCCTTGCCGGTGCCGGTCTCCCCCAGGATGAGCACCGACGCCTGGGTCGGGGCGATCCGGGCCGCCAGATTGACCAGTTCGGCCATCCGGGGACTTTGGGAGATGATGGCCTCGGCGGTGACGGTGCGGGCCTGCAGTTCCTGGCGCAAAAGCTCATTTTCCCGTACCAGGGTCCGATGCTCGGAAATGTGGGCGAGGAGGTGCAGAAGTTCGTCCAGGTCAATGGGCTTGGTGAGATAATCCCGGGCCCCCGCCTTCATGGCGGCCACCGCGGTGTCAATGCTGCCGTAGGCGGTCATCAGCACCGCGTCGATCTCCGGGTCCAGTCGTTTCGCCTCGTTCATTAACTCCAGGCCGCTCATGCCCGGCATCCTGACGTCAATGAGCGCCAGGTCAAAGGCATGGCGGCGGAGGAGCTCCAGCCCTGCTTCGCCATCGGCGGCGGCCGCCACCTCATGCCCCTCTTTGCGGAGGAAGTCCTGCAGCATCTCCCGTTGGGAAGCCTCATCCTCCACGATCAGAATACTCATCGCCCTCATTAGGAAATCCTCAGGAATGTTTGCGTTTGCAGAGAGTTGGCGGGCCCCGCTTCCCCGCCCGGCCCCCTTACCCCAAGGGCAGAAGGATTTCAAAGGTCGTGCCTGTGCCCGGGGCACTTCTGA
The DNA here is from genome assembly GCA_037481655.1 of Desulfobaccales bacterium. Classification (NCBI taxonomy): domain Bacteria; kingdom Pseudomonadati; phylum Thermodesulfobacteriota; class Desulfobaccia; order Desulfobaccales; species Desulfobaccales bacterium. Next base: position 34,044 of record JBBFLF010000018.1, read on the forward strand.
CGCTGATCTCCCCCCCATGAGCCCGGACGATCTCATAGGCGATGGTCAGCCCCAGCCCCACGCCCTTGGTTTTGGTGGTGTAATAGGGGTCGAAGACGTGCTGCTGCTCCTCGGAAGCCAACCCCCTGCCGGTGTCGGTGACCCTGAGCCGGAGGTGATCCTTGCCGGCCGGCGCCGCCGCCAGGGTGATGCTGCCCTCGCCGGTGATGGACTCCAGGGCGTTTTTCACCAGATTGATGAGCACCTGCTGCATCTTGGGCAGATCCATCGGCACCGGCGGGCAGCCGGCGGCGCTCTCGACTTGGAGGTGAATGCCCCGGGCCCTGGCCTCCTCCTGCATCAGGGACTGGGTTTTCCGGAGGAGCACCTCCACAGGCTGGGGGCGAAGGTCCAGCCGCCCATCGCGGGACAGGCTGAGGAAATCCTCCACAATGGCATTGAGCCGGCCGATCTCCTCCCGCACCACCTGGGTCAGCCGCTGGAACTCCTGCTGCTGCTCGTGGTCGGCGGCCTTGAATTCCCGCTTCAGCCGCTGCACCGCGATGCTGATGGCGTTCAGGGGATTGCGGATTTCATGGGCCACGCCCGCCCCCAGCTTGCCCAGGGAGGAGAGGCGCTCGGCCTGATGCAGGCGCTCCTGCATGGCCTGCAGGCGGGCAAAATAGCGGCTCTGAAACGAGAAAAGCAGCACCATGGCCACCAGGCCGATGGCGATCATCACCCCGGTCCAGATGAAGATGTGCCGCCGGTTCTCCCGGATGAGGGCATCGGTCTCCCGGGTCTTAAGTCCCACCCGGGCGGTGCCGATGGTTCGGCCTTCCCACCGGAAGGGCGCCGTCAGTTCCAGGACCCTCATCTCCCCCACCTCAGTGCAGCGGACGTCCATCACCCCCGGCCCGGGGGCAGGAGAGGCCGGGAGCCGGCACACTCTCATAGTATTAGTCGGAATGGCGCCCTCCTGGGCCAGGAGCTGCCCTTGGGGGGTCTCCAGGAGAAAGTAGGCCAACGCCTCGCTGACGGCAAATTCCCGCAGGGTCTCCTGGATGGCGGTGCGCCATCCCCAGAACTGAAGCTCCTGGGCCCCGAGGAGGAGGAAAACCGCCCCTTTCCCCTCCAGGCGGCGCAGCCCGATGAACCGCACCCCCACGGAGGGGTCCACGGGATGGAAGAGATGCAGGGAGACCTCTTCCCGCCCTAAGAGGAGGGGCGCAGCCCAGACCTCCAATTGTGTCAGACCGCGGCCGGTCTGACCGCTGATCCGGCCGTCGGCAGCCAGAATCACGATGCCCAGGAGGTTCTCGGCTACGGCGAGCCTCTGGAGCTCCGCCGCCGAGAGGTCATTTTCCTGGTCCTTAAGGTCCAGATGGCGGGCCAGGTCCAGCAGGGAGCGGGCCAGAGTTTCCTGCAGCGACAACTCCTCCTCCCCGCCGCCAAGGCCTGGGCCTCCCGGGAAGGAGGCCTCCCCGCCCCCCCACAGGAGACGCCGATATTTCTCCTGGGAGGCCTTCTCGAGAGCGTGCACCATGGCCGCGGCCCGGTTGTGCAGCACGGTGAGGAGCAGCCTTTCCGTGCGGCCCAGGTCCATGAGGGCCAGGACGCAGAACAGCGCCGCAAAGAGGGAGAAGGCCAGGGCGGTGGCCAGGGGCGGGAGCAGCCGGCGCCTCCCGCCGGCGAGCCCGGAGGTGCTATCCTGAGCCTCCCCCCTCATGGTTCCCCCTCGAGGCTGGGAGAGAACGGGGGCTTACGGCCGCTGAACCAGATGCGTCGCTGCTCGGGAGTCAGGACCGCCCGGATTTTCAGGTAGTAATCCGTGGTGGTCTCCTGGCATTGGAGCCACAGGCGCCGCAATTCCGCCGCCTTGCTCCGGATGGCCTGCTCCTCCGCCTGAGGGTTGGCCAGGGCGGCTTTGAATTCCAGGCGCTGGGCCAACAGCCGGCCGCGCAGCTCCTGGAGCCGGCCCAAGTACTCCCCTTCAATTTCCCTCAGGGCCTGTTCCTGTGCCGGGCTGAGCCCCAGACTTTGCCCGGCTAAAGGGGAAGCGGGCCCGGGACCCCGCTTGCCTGGCTGGGCCTCCAGGTTGCCGCACAGGCACACAAACGCCACCAGCCAGCCGCTTATGAGGCCGCGCCACCTCATCACATCTCCTGACTCGGCCAGGGAGAACCCGGCCCCCTTTCCCCCATCGGTTTCAGCAGCCTGGGAAGGAGCCCGCCTGCCGAAAAGATAGGGAAACCGCGCCGGCTCCCCCCCAGGGCATCATTTCCAACCCCGCTTCATATTATCACAGTGGCCGCCCCCAACGCTGCCATCGGCCCCGGGGCAATGGCACTGTTCCTCCCTTTCCGGGAGTAATTCCTCCCGGCACTCCTGTTCCGGCCGCGGCTTCACGGTCTGGAAACCGCCCAGAGCCTCCTCGACATTTTCGTCGAAGGCCGCCACCAACCGTGTCGATTTTATAAGTGCCTATATTTTTTAAAAATATTCTCATCTCTGTTTCTGCTCCTTCGACAATCCTTGCCGGACCGGTTGGCGGAGTGCCTCAAGGGGCGACGGCGCTGTCGCAATATTTTCACAGAGTTTCAGATAGTTATATCTTCCCTGGCCGCGCCTCCGCTGATGGCACATAGCTTGCCTCCGCAAGGGGCATGAAACTCGCGTGCCGGTTTTGGGCCCAAGGCAGGGGCATATGCAGGGGGGCAATTCTCCTCCTCCTGCTGCTGGCGCTGGCAGCGGGTCGCCAGGCTGACGGCCAGCCCTGGGAGAGGGGCGCAGACTGGTGGCGGGACCCCCGCCTTGCGTCAGAGCTCCGCCTGGACGCAGACCAGCAGGCAAGGCTGCAGTCCCGGCACCAGGCCCTGACGGAAGAGCTTATCCCCCTCAGGGACCGGCTTCTGGGCGCCAAGATGGAGGTGAGGGCCCTCATGTCCCACGCCCGGCCCGACCGCAGCCGCATCGCCGCCAAGCAGCAGGAAGTTCTGGCCCTGCGCGGCCGCCTACAGGAGCTGCTCATCGCCTATTGGCAGGACTGCCAGGACATCCTGACCCCAGAGCAGCGCCGGAAGCTGGCCAACCTGCCGTCCGGGCGGGGCTGCCCCTGGTGCGGTCCCGACCGCGGTGGCAGAGGCCGCTAGCCCGGCCCTGGGTGGACCGGCCTGGCAGGAAAAATTCATCCCGCGGAGGAAGAGCATGGGTCCCTTGGAGGCTTATGTGAATGCCGGCTTTCCGGCAGTGGTGGCTGTCATCTTCAGTCTCGGTCTGGTGAGCGGCTTCAGCCCCTGCGGCCTGCCCACCGTGGCCCTGGTAGTGGGCTATGTCAGCCGCAACGGCACCCACGGCCGGGCCAACGGCTTCATGGTGGCACTCTGCTTTGTGCTGGGGATTGCCACGGTGCTGACCCTTCTGGGCGGGCTGTCCGGACTTCTCGGGGGGCTGTTGGTGCCCAGCCAGGCCGTGTTCGCCAAGGGGTCGGTGGGCCTGAAAATCTTTCTCGCCGGGGCTTCCGGGATTTTCATCCTCCTGGGCCTGTGGATGCTGAAAATCATCAATTTCCACGGCTTCAATCTCATGGGCCGCATGCAGGTGGAAAAAGGGAGCGGCGCCCTCGGAGCCTTCCTGCTGGGGCTGCCCTTCGGCATCGCCGCGTCGCCCTGCACCCTGCCGGTCACCATTGCGGTCCTCATTTATCTGGCGGCCAGAGGTGATGTCCTGGGCGGCATGTTTTTCATGTTCATCTTTACCCTGGGAAGAAGCATCCCCATCCTGGTGGCCGGCACCTTCACGGGCTTGTTGGCCAAACTGCACGGCTTTGCCCGGTGGCAGCTTGCCCTGGAGAAACTGGGCGGCAGCGTCATGGTGCTGATCGGGGTCCATTTCATCCTGCGCTCGGTGCTGAAGATCAATTACCTCAAATTATTCTCCTGACCGGGGGCGGACGTAAGCCCGCCTGTGAGGCCAGGAGCCGCCGGAAGCAGAGGCAGAACCTCCATGGAACGGCACCACCTCCTCTACCTGCTGGCCTTTTCCCTGAGCCTCAATCTCGGGGCCTTGGGCACCCTGGCTTTCCTGCACTTCGGCCGGGGCCAGGAGTCTGGGGGGCTGAAGGCGCACCCGGTGCCGCCTTCGGACGTCTGGCGGCCTCTGCACCTGAGCCCCGGACAGCGACAGGCAGTGGAGGGCCTTCTGGGCGCACACCGCCGGCGGATGCGGGAACTGCAAAGCCTCATTGCCCGGGAGAGAGAGCAGCTCCTCGCGATTATCCGGAGGGGCGAGCCCGCCTGGCCCGAGGTGCAGGCAAGGGTCCGGAGCATCAATGATCGTCAGGCGGAGCTGGAGGAAGCCGTGGTGGTTCTCTTCCTGGAGACGCAGAAACATTTCACCCCGGAGCAACGGCGTGCCTTCGGAAAAATCCTGGAGGCGCGGGTGCCGGCACGCTGAGGCGGCCTGCCGGCCGGTCCGGGACTGATCCAGCCGGCAAAAACCGACATGCAAGGAAGAACCACACCCAAGGAGGACAAGCGAATGGATACGTGGTCTCGGCGTTTAAACGTGGCGTTGCTGATGGTGGCGGTGGCCCTGGCTCTGGGCTTGATGGCCCTGGAGGTGGCCTATGCCCAGCCCGGCATGGGTCCCCGGGGGGCCGGCCTGACGCCGGAACAGGCGCAGAAAATCTATGAGCTGCGCCAGCAGTTTCTGAAGGAGACCGAGGATCTGCGCCAGCAGATGTTCACCAAGCGCACTGAACTGACCAACCTCTGGGCTGCGGAGAACCCGGATGAGAAGCAGATCCGGGTCAAGCAGCAGGAGATCAACGCCCTGCGGGACAAGATCCAGGCCATCGCGCTGAAATACCAGACCCAGGCCCGAAAGATCGCGCCCAATGCCTCGTTCGGCTGGGGCGGCAAGAAGGGCATGCGCGGCGGCCCCTGGACCATGTGGTAAAGGGAAGGATGGATTAGCATGGTTACCCGGAAAGCCACCTGGATTCTGGTGCCGCTCCTGTTATGGAGCCTGGGGCTGACGGCACCGGCCTTCGCCGGTCCTTGGGGCCGGGGCTGCTCCGGCTTGGCGGGCGCCACCCCTCTCACCCCGGCACAGAGCTCCCAGATCTTCACCCTCAAGCAGAAATTTTTCCACGACACCGCTGATCTTAGGCGGCAGATGGTCCAGAAACGGGCCGAACTGGCGGCCCTCTGGCAGGCCCCCACCCCTGACCAGGCCAAGATCGCGGCCAAACAGAAGGAACTCAACGCCCTCCGGGGTCAGCTGCAGCAGAAGGGTTTCGCCTTCCAGATGCAGGTGCGGAAGATCGCCCCCGGCGCGGTGCCGAGGTCCGGCTGGGGCCCGGGAGGCAAGCGGGCCCTGGCTCGAGGCTGGTAAATTCTCTAACCGTCAGGCAGGCCGGGACCGGCACGGCTATCCCCCCGCAGGGTTCCGGCCTGCCGCTCTTTTCCCTGAGGGCTGCGCCATGACCATAAGAGGCGCACTTTTTGTCCTTCTTGCCGTCTTGCACCTGGGTGTCGGCTTTCCGCCGGCTTCCCTGGCCCAAGGGGGCTGGAAGCGCTGGGGCCCCGTCGGCCGGGGCTATGACCCCGCAACAGTGGAGACGGTGGCAGGAGTCGTGGTGCGGGTGGAAAGGCTCCCCTCCGGTAAAGGGCGGTCCTCGGGCGTGGGCCTCACCCTGAAGACCGAGAAGGAAACCGTGCGAGTGCTCCTGGGACCGGCCTGGTACGTGGAGCAGCAGACCTTTAAGCTGGCGCCCGGAGATCAGGTGGAAATCACCGGCTCCCGGGTCCTTTACGACGGCCGGCCCCTCCTCCTCGCCCGGGAGGTAAAGAAAAGGGACACCCTCCTCAAACTGCGCGACCAGACCGGCGTTCCGGTGTGGGCCGGCCGCAAATGGAGCTTGTAGTCCGAGGCTCCCATGTTTCACCGCCTGACCCTGGCGCTGTTGCTGTCCTGTTTCTGCGAGGCGGCCCTGGCCGGGACCCAGACCGCGGCCGCCGTCTGGCACTATCAGCTGGAGGTCTCCTTCGATATCCCCCAGGCCAGGATCATGGGGGTGGCAAAAATCCAGGGGCCGCCGGGGCGGCCGTTAACCCTCCACTTCGGGGACCTGAAAGTGAAGAGCATCCGGGGCTTTAAAGAAAAAATCGATCTGACGCGGCTCCCGGACTCCCTGAAAGCCGTGCCGTCACGGGACGGCGTGGAGATTGTCTATGAAGGGCGCTTCACGGATCCGGAGGAAAACGTAATCGAGGCAGGGGAAATCATCCTGAGAAGCATCTGGTATCCGCTGGTGGAAGGGCTCAGCCGGTATCAGTTGACTGCCCGGCTGCCCCGGGAGTATTTGGCGCTCTCGGAGGCGAACCACATTCACCGGATCGAAAAGGATGGCCAGGCCGTGTACACCTTTGACCTCCCCTTTCCTCTCAATGACCTGGACGGCCTCACCTTTGCGGCTTCGAACCGCTACCGGGTGGCCCGGGGGACCTATCGGGACATTGACCTCTCTGCCCACCTCTTTCCTGAAGACGCCCATCTCGCCCCCTTGTTCCTGGAGCAGGCCCGGCGCTACCTTGAACTTTTTGAAGCTCGGCTCGGGTCCTATCCCTACCGGCGGCTGGCCATTGTGGAGAGCTCCCATCCCGGGGCCTTCTCCATGCCCACCTATGTGCTCCTCTGTCAGAGAGAAATCCAGGACATCCCGCAGGCCGGGGTGGAGCGCACCTCCCTGGGCCACGAGATCCTGCACCAATGGTTTGGCAACTCGGTGTTTACATGTCATGACCGGGGCAATTGGAATGAGGGGGCGACCATCTATTTCGCCGACCATTTCGCCTGTGAGCAACGGGGCACCGACTGGCGCTGCCGCCGCCGCATCCTCTCCGGTTTCCTGAGCCATGTGACCCCCGGAAACTACTTCCCACTGCGGCTCTTTTCGGAACGGACGGATTACTCCTCCCGCTCCATCGGCTACGGCAAAGGGGCCATGGTCTTCCACATGCTCCGGCGCCTGGTGGGGGACAGGGCTTTTTTCGCCGCCATCAGAGACTTCGTCCGGGAGCATACCTTTCGGGTGGCCTCCTGGGACGATCTGCGCACGGCCATGGAAAAGAGGTCCGGACGGCCCCTCGGCTGGTTTTTCCGACAATGGCTGGATACCACCGGCCTGCCGGTTCTGCGCCTGGAGGAGGTGAAGGTTAAGCCGGTGGGGCAGAAATTCGAGGTGAGCCTGACCCTGGCTCAAATCGGCACCACCTTCCGACTGCTGGTCCCCCTCACCTTTCACTCTCCCGGCGGCGCCCATAAAAGATGGGTGACGCTCACCCGGGCCAGGGAGAGGTTCACCTTTACCTTTGACGCCCGGCCGGAGGAAGTGGTCCTGGATGAGGATGTCGATGTTTTCCGCCGTTTGGACCCGAGGGAAAATCCCCCGGTTTTGGAGAGATTGCTGACCGGGAAGATAATCGCCTTCCTCCCCCCGCACGGAGCCGAACCGTACCGGCGGATACTGGACTTCCTGCAGCGAGAGGGGATATCGGTCGCCGGCAGGAATTCCCAGGAGCTGTCCGCAGCCGATGCCGACGCCTCGGTCCTCCTCTGCGGCCGGGATCATCCTCTGGCACCGAAGCTCCTGGGAAATCTGGCCCTGCCTGAGACGGGCCTCAGTCTGGCGGTCCGGCAAGACCCCCGGGAACTGGCCCGTCTGGTGGCCGTGCTCCACTGTGCCCCTGGCGAACCGGTGGAGGCCGCCCTCCGGGAGATGCTTGCTTACCCCTTTTACAGCGACTACCGGTTCCGCCAGGGGCAAAGGCTGGAGCGCACCCTGGAAGAACCCCAAAGGGGCATCCGCGTCAAACTGACGGACCCGAGAGGAGGCAAAACCTGAGACAGGAGATCTCCATGCTGAAGCCCAGAATCACGTTGCTGGCAGATACGCTGTTGCTGCTGACCCTGGCGGCCCTGGCCGGCCTGGGCCTGATGTTGCAATTCGTCCTGATCCCGGCCACCGGCCCGGAGGAGCAGGTGACCATTGCCTGGCTCGGCCTCACGCGGCGCCACTGGGAGGCGGCCTATTTTTCCGGCGCCCTGCTGGCCCTGGCCCTGACGGCGCTGCATCTGGTGCTTCATCGCGCCCATTACGCCACGTTTTGCCGGCAGGCCGTCCCCTCGCCCACGGCGAGAAATGTCCTGGCACCCCTGGGGACCATCCTGGCCCTCCTGCTCCTGTGCCTGCCTTTGCTGGCGAAACCGAGGCTCAGGCAGGGGGAGCCGATGGCAGGTCCTGAACTCACCCCATCGCCGGCCCAGGCGTCCGGGCATAACCCCTCGCCTGTCGGGGCGGCTCCGGCGCCTCCCGCGGAGGCTCAGGCGAAAGCCGCCTCCCGCTCCCCATTGCGGCCGGCGAAAATTTCCCGGGCGCCGCGCCCGCCGGCGCCGCGGGTCTCCCCGCCGCTTCGCCCGGCTTATGGCCAATGGAGCAGGAGAAAATATCGTTATTGTTCCCGCGTCCCGCACCGGGCTTATGTTTTGACGGCCCGCCGACCCTGAGAAGGGGCAGAATCTCTTCAGGGAGGGGCGCCTTAGTGAGGTCAGCCTTTGAGGCCGGGGTCAGCAAGTAGGGCCGAGAGGGTGCCACGCCGCCCTGGCGCCGCTTTTCTCGGATGACCGCCGGAAATGGTTCTTTTCCTGGTTATCTAAGCAAGAAATGGTTACGCCGTTACTGCAATACAAAGAGAAGAAGGAAAGAGAAGGTGAGAAAGTCAGGAGCCTTGATCCTGCTGGCTTTACTTCTGGCCAGCCTGGCGGCCGGCGTTCCTGCGGCCTGGGCTCAGAAAGGCCGGCGTCTGCATTACAGCACCCTTTTCAACCCTAACACCGTGACCACGGTTGCCGGGGAGGTGGTGCGCGTGGAGCGGGTCCTGGCCGGAAACGGCGCAGACTATTGCGTCCTGACCCACCTCAAAACCCCCCAAGGCCTGCTGACCGTGGTTCTGGCCCCCCAAGGTTACATGGAGAAGAAGGGCCTCACCCTGGCCCGGGGGGACCGGCTGACGGTAACCGGCTCGGTCGTCACCATCCTGGGGAAACCCCACCTGCTGGCCACGGAGGTGCGGGGCGACCGGAATATGCACCTCAGAGACCCAAACGGCCGGCCGGCCTGGGCGGTGGGGGATGATTGGCATGCCCGCAGCAACCTGCGAAAATAACCTTACGGGCAGCAGCCGCCCATCTCCCGCCCGGAGGCGGAGCCGTGAACAGAGCCAAACTCAACTTTGTCATTGACGCCCTGATGTTCCTCTGCATGGCGGCCATTGCCGGACTGGGCTTCCTGATGAAATATGTCCTCGTGCCCGGCCGGGAAACCCCGCTCCTCTACGGCCGCCGGGTGGACCTCTTCTTCCTCGGGCTGGACCGCCATGCCTGGGGGCCATCCACCTGTATCTGGGGTTCGTGCTCCTGGCCCTGCTGGCGCTACATATTGTGCTGCACTGGCAGATGATCCCGGGGCTGTTCGCCCGGCTGGTGGGCAATGCCCCCAAGCGCTGGCTCATTGGCCTCTCTTATGTGGCGCTGGCCGCAATTCTGCTCCTCTTTCCTTTTTTCATCAGCCCCGAGGTCAAGGAGGGCGGCGCCGGTCAGGGACGACGCTTCGGTGCTTCGGTAAAAGTGGGGCCGGCCGAGGTCAGGACAATGCCGCGGTGACTTATTTTTCTGATTCACGCTCTGAGGGCAGAAATCTGACTTCCTCTGCCCTGTTTTTTGGGCACTTTGTGCCCGGGGGCCCTCCTGCGGCTTGATTTCCCGGCCTTGCGGGCCACGCTTCCCGGCCGTGCCTGGCGGGATGGCAGTCCCTCTTTTCGGCCTGTCAGCCCACCACAGAGGGTGGGCGGTTTTCCGGCCTCCTCACTCGCACTGGAAACGGCCTTCTCCCTGCCGCCCACCGTGGGGCCAAGGGGCCGCGTCCGTGCTCCCGTAGGTGAAAAAGGCCGCCACAGTTTTCCCGGTTTGACAATCGGGAAGCCGCTCCGTATTCTACCAGCATGGAGACCAGAACCCGTCTCATCCTGGACCGTCAGACCCTGGCCCGGCGGGTGGCGGAGCTGGGGGCCCAGCTCAGCCGGGATTATCGGGGTCTGGAGCCGGTCTTTGTGGGCATCCTCAAGGGGGCCTTCATCTTCCTGGCCGATCTGGTGCGGGCCCTGGAGTTCCCGGTGGAGGTGGACTTCGTCCGGGCCGCCAGCTACGGCGCCGGCACCGAATCCACCGGCGACATCCAGGTCACCAAGGAGGTGGAGCTGCCTCTCACCGGCCGCCACGTGCTGCTGGTGGAGGACATTGTGGATGCCGGCTACACCCTGGATTTCCTGCGCCGCCATCTGGCCGCCATGGAGCCCGCCTCCCTGAAGATCTGCTGCCTCATCGACAAGCGGGAGCGCCGCCGGGTGGAAGTGCCCCTGGATTATGTGGGTTTCGTGGTGCCAAAGGGGTTTCTCGTGGGCTACGGCCTGGATTGCGGTGAGAAGCTGCGCACCCTGCCGGAAGTCTATGCGGTGGACACGGAAAGGGAGACTTGCGAGCCCTGAGGCCCCTGCCCTGCCCGTGTATGACCGGGAAATCCCCTGCGAACTTCAGCCCCTCACAGGTGCCATGAATCGTCTCGCCGCCGTGGATGTGGGCAGCCTGACGGTGCGCCTGGCCGTGGCCGAGGCCGCGGGCCCCGAAGGCTTCCGGGTGCTGGAGCACCGGCGGGAAGTCACCGGCCTGGGGCGGGGGCTCACCGGCGCCGGGCCTTTGTCGCCCGCGGGGGTGGCGGCCACCCTGGCGGCCCTGGCGGCATATGGGGCGTTCCTGAAGGTGCATAAGGTAAGCCGCGTCCGGGCAGTGGCCACCCAGGCGGTGCGCCAGGCAGCGGACGGCCAGGAATTTTTAAAGCAGGCGGCGGCCGCCCTGGGGTGGCCGGTGGAACTCATCTCCCCGGAGGAGGAGGCCCGCCTCACCCTCCGGGGCATCCTCACCGTCCTGGACCCGGCCCTCACGGCCGCCGGCCTCACCCTGGTCTTTGATATAGGGGGCGGCAGCACGGAATTTGTGCTCCTTGATCCACCCCAGGAGCCCTATTTTGCCGGCCTGCCCCTGGGGGTGCTGAACCTGAGCGCTCAGGTGCCGGTGAGTGACCCTCCCCGGCCGGAGGAAGTGGTCGCCTTGAAATCCGAGGTTGCCCGCCGGCTGGAAATATTTTATAAAGAAAAATTTATTGACCAGCCCACCCCGGAGACCCTGGTGGGCACCGCCGGCGCCGTCACCACCCTGGCAGCCATGGCCCAGGAATTGCGGCAGTACGACCCGGCCCGCATCAACAACTATCGCCTCACCCGGACGCGGCTTGTGGCGCTGGCCGAGCGTATCTGCGGCCTCCCGGAGGCTGAGCGGGCCCGCCTCCCGGGGCTGGAGCCCGCCAAGGCCGGGGTGATGGTGGCCGGGGTCATCCTGGTCCTGGCCATCCTGGACCTCTTCCGCCGGGATTTCCTGGTCAGCGTGGATGCCGGCCTCCTGGAAGGCCTCCTGGCGGAGATGGCCGCCACCTAAGTCAGTGGGAGAGGGGGCCAGGGAGCAGTGGCCCCCTGCCCCCTCTCCCACACCCTCTCCCCCAACCCCTTAATGGGGGTTGGGTGGGGAGTGCGAGGGAGGGCGGGGGAACCATCGCTCCCCCGGCCCTCCTCTCATAAGATTAAAGGCACCTCATTTTCAGTGATGGGAGCGAACCATGGCACCTGAGGCAATTCCTTATGCCCTGACTTTCGACGACGTGCTGCTGTTGCCGGGTCCTTCGGCGGTGCTGCCCAGCGAAGCGGATCTGAGCACCCAGCTCACCCGCCATATCCGGCTCAACATCCCCATCCTCAGCGCCGCCATGGACACGGTGACGGAGTCCGAAACCGCCATCAGCATGGCCCGCCAAGGCGGCATCGGCATCATCCACCGCAATCTCAGCATCGTCAATCAGGCCCTGGAAGTGGAAAAAGTCAAAAAATCCGAATCCGGCATGATCATCGACCCGGTGACCATTGGGCCGGATGAGCCCATCTCCAAGGTGTTGGAACTCATGGGGCGCTACCGCATCTCCGGCATCCCGGTGGTGGAGGGCAAGCGCCTGGTGGGCATCGTCACCAACCGGGACCTGCGCTTCGAGACCAATCTGGGAGCCAAAGTCCGGGAAGTCATGACCAAGGACCGGCTGGTCACCGCGCCGGTGGGCATCACCCTGGAGGAATCCAAGGCCCTGCTGCACAAATACCGCATCGAAAAGCTCCTGGTGGTGGACGACAACTTCGAGCTCAAGGGCCTCATCACCATCAAAGACATCGAAAAGATCAAAAAATATCCCCTCTCCTGCAAGGATGCTTACGGCCGCCTGCGGGTGGGGGGCGCAGTGGGGGTGGGCCCCGACCGGGAGGAACGGGTGGCCGCCCTGGTGAAGGCCGGGGTGGATGTCATCGTCATTGACACCGCCCACGGCCATTCCCGCCGGGTGGTGGAGGCGGTGGCCGCCACCAAGCGCAAGTTCCCCGAAGTGGAGCTCATCGCCGGCAACGTGGGCACCGCCGAGGGGGCCCGGGACCTCATCAAAGCCGGCGCCGACGCGGTGAAGGTGGGGGTGGGGCCCGGCTCCATCTGCACCACCCGGGTCATCGCCGGGGTGGGGGTCCCCCAGCTCACCGCCATCATGGACTGCGCCAAGGCCTGCCGGGAGGCCAAAGTCCCCCTGGTGGCCGACGGCGGCATCAAATACTCCGGCGACATCACCAAGGCCCTGGCCGCCGGCGCCGACAGCGTCATGATCGGCTCGCTCTTTGCCGGCACCGAGGAGAGCCCCGGCGAAACCGTCATCTTCCAGGGCCGCAGCTACAAGATCTACCGGGGCATGGGCTCCGAGGAGGCCATGAAGGCGGGCAGCCGGGACCGCTATTGCCAGGAGGACGTGGACCTGGAATGCAAGCTGGTCCCCGAAGGCATCGTCGGCCGGGTGCCCTCCCGGGGCAAGCTGGCGGATGTGGTCTACCAGCTGGTGGGGGGCGTGCGCTCCGGCATGGGCTACGTGGGCGCCCGCACCATTCCGGAGCTGCAGAAGCTGGCCAAGTTCGTGCGCATCACCCCGGCGGGCCTGAGGGAATCCCACGTGCACGACGTCATCATCATGAAGGAATCCCCCAACTACTGGGTGGATTAGGACCAAGCCGGCGACGGCCCACCAGACGACTGTGGGAGAGGGGCCGGCTTTCCCCCCTCTCCTACCATTTTCCCCTTCTTCCCTGCCCTGTTTGCCCCGGTTATCCCCGCTCAGCGCCGCCTGAGGGCCAGAAGGAGCCCCAGCCCCATCCAGCAGGCTTCCCTCAGGCGCCTCAGGATGCTGAAGGCCGCCCCGAAGGCCGCGCCCCGCTTGAGACTCACGGCCAGCAGGATATTCCCTCCCTCCTGCATCCCCAAAGAAGCGGGCAGGAAAAACCCCAGACCGGTGAAAATCATGGCCAGGGAATCCCAGATCAAGGCCGCGGCCAGCCCCACCGGCGCTTCCAGGAGCCGGAAGGCCAGCCAGATCTCCAAGGCGTTCACCGCCCACCCCATGATTTGCACCCCGATCAGCCCCAGGGCCAGGGGGCGCCTCTGGGCATAAAAGGCCGCCAGCTGCTCGTCAAGCTGCTGCAGCTCCGCCTCCCGGGCCGCCAGGGACAGGGGGCAGAGGTGCAGGCGCTTAAGCAAGCCCACCAGCTTCTGGCAGGGCTGGCGGCGCTGCACCACGATGAAGCCCGCCACCCCGAGGCCCAGAAGGAGGGCGCCCACCAGCAGGCCGTGCAGATACGGGGAGATTTCCGGCAGGAAGATGAGCGCCAGGGCCAGGCCCGTGAGGATATAGAGAAACAGGCCCACCACCCGGAGGGCCTTGTGCAAAAGCAGGCTGGCCAAGGCGGCCTCCAGAGGATAGCCCGCATTGATGAGCCCCGCCGCCTTGTAGGGCTCGCCCCCCAGGCTGGCGGTGGGGGTAAGGACGTTCAACGCCTCCCCCTCCAGGCGTAATGACCACATGCGCCGGAACCCCACCCGGCCGCCGGCGTCCGGGAGGAGGCGCTTCCAGGTGTAGGCGTCCAGGGTGGTGGTCACCCCGTAGGGCACAAGCAGGAGGGGAAAGCCCCAGCCCACCCGGGAAAGGTTGGCCGCCAAGGGCTCCCAGCCCACTTCGGCCAGCATCCAGAAGAGGAAGACCCCAGCGATAAGGAGGAGAATGAGGGTCAGCCGCCGCACCGGGGCCTCCCCCACAATCCGGCAGGAAAGCCGCTTTCCGGCTGCCGGTGGGCCATTTCCCCCCTGCTCATCAGTCAACCGCGGCGGATCTGGGGGCCGCTGCCGGAGACTCCCCCACGGGGGCCTGGCCCTCCGGCCTGGCCGCAGCCCGGGGGAGCGGCCGCATGAGGATCACCAGGGGCAGGAGGGCTAGGCACATGAGGGTGAAAAGGTAATAAACGTCACAGAAAGCCAGCATCTGGGCCTGGCGCAACACCTCCAGATAGAGCCCCCCCATAGCTTCCCGGCCCTGCCACCACTGCCAGTCCGGGCCCAACTGCGGGAAGAGATGCCCCATGCGCTGCTGCCACTGGGTGAAAGGTAAAGATAAGGGGGTAAGGTGCTCCACCAGGTGGGTCTGGTGGAACTGGGCCCGCTGCGAGAGGAGGGTGGTGGCCGTGGCAATGCCGAAACTTCCCCCCAGGTTGCGCATGAGGTTGAAGATGCCGGTGGCGTTCCCCATCTTCTCCTGGCTGATGCGGGACATGGTGAGGGTGGTGAGCGACACGAAGGTGGTCCCCAGACCGAAGCCCTGCACAAAGCGGGGCCACCAGGCATGGGCAAAATCGATCTGGGTGTTGTACAGGCTCATGAGATAGACCGCCACCGCGTTGATGACCAGCCCCACCCCCACCAGCCAGCGGCCGTCAATGAGTTGGGTGAGGCGGCCCACGATGGGAAGAATCATCAGCGAGCCCACCCCGCCATAGGCCAACGCCCAGCCCGCCAACGTGGCGTCATAACCCATGAGGGTCTGCAAGTAAAGGGGCAGAAGCACGATGCTGCCATAGAGCACAAAACCGAAAAAGAACATGATGGCGGTGCCGGCAGCATAATTGCGCTCCTTGAAGAGCCTCAAGTCTACCACCGGCTCCTTCACCCTCAGCTCCCAGTAAAGGAGAAGAATCAGGCTGACCGCAGAAACCAGCGCCAGCCGGACGATGAAGTCGCTCTCGAACCAACCCTCCCGCTCGCCTTTGTCCAACACCACCTGCAGGGCCCCCAGGCCGACGCACAGAAACCCCAGCCCCAGGTAGTCGATGCGGCCGGCCCGCTGCTCCCGGATGTATTTGGGGTCAAAGATAAAAAAGCCGGTCATCACCAACGAGAGAAGGCCCACCGGCAGGTTGATGTAAAAGGCCCAGCGCCAGCTTAAGGTGTCGGTGATCCATCCACCCAGAAGGGGCCCGATGATGGGCGCGAACACCACCCCGATGCCCCAGATGGCCATGGCCATGCCCCGCTCCCTCACCGGGAAGCTCTCCAGCAGGATGGCCTGGGAGATGGGCTGCAAGGCCCCGCCGCCGATGCCCTGGAAGATGCGGAAGACGATGAGAAGACCCAGGTTGGGGGCCGAACCGCAGAGCATGGAGGAGAAGGTGAACAGCGCCAGGCAGAGCATCAGGAAGCGCTTGCGGCCAAAAAGCGCGGCCAGCCAGCCGGTGATGGGGAGCACAATGGCGTTGCTAACCAGATAGGAGGTGAGCACCCAGGTGGCCTCATCCACCCCGGCGGAGAGCGAGCCCGCCATGTGCGGCAGAGCCACGTTCACCACCGTGGTGTCAATGATCTCCATGAACGTGCCCGCCATCACCGCAATGGTGACGAGCCACTTGTTCACCGGCGGCCGGTCCTGGGTCATGGTTCAGTGAGAATGATTTTTGAGGGGAGGGCCGGGGGAGCGGTGGCTCCCCCGCCCTCCCCTCAAACTC
>JBBFLF010000019.1 GCA_037481655.1 Desulfobaccales bacterium
GTGTGCACCGTCGGAGCGGACTTGGCGGCCGTCCCCTTGCCGGATTTGCCCTTGCTGGCCGAAGCCACCTGCATGGGCGCGGATTTGCTCCCCTTCCTGGCCACGGTGGCCGTCTTGCCCCGGGACTTGGCGGTCACGGCGGCCTTCCGGGAGCTGCTGCTGGCCCGCCGCACGCTGCGGCTGCCGCTGTCGGCCCGCACCGGCTCACTGGCGAAGGCGGGAAACTCAGCCCGGGCCATCATGATGTTGCGGTGGAACTTGTCTGCGGCGTTTTTGGGGATGCGCAGGGCATAGACCGGCATATCCGGCGGGGTCACGCCTTTGCGCAGCTCCGGGTTGAGCATCTGGATCTCTTCCACCGACACGCCGCTGGCCACCGCCGCCGCCTTGAGGGAGGTGGGCTCGTTCACCTTGACGGTGTCATATTTGAGCGGCGGGAGATACGGGACATTGCGGAAGCCGAATTTCTCCGGGTTTTTGGCGATGATCATGGCGGCGATCATCTGGGGGACGTAATTTTTGGTCTCGGTGGGCAGGCGCTCGTTGGCGGAGAGCTCCCAGAAATTTTTGTGGGTGCCGGCGTCAATCTCCTTTTGCACCCGGCCTTCGCCGCAGTTGTAGCTGGCCGCCGCCAGATACCAGGAGCCGAAGCGCTTGTAGAGGTCGGTCAGGTACTTGGCCGCCGCCACGGTGGACTTTTCCGGATCCCGGCGCTCATCCACATAGTTGTTGATGGTGAGGCCGTAGCGCACCGCAGTGCCCCGGATGAACTGCCACATGCCGCAGGCGTGGGCATGGGAGTAGGCATGGGGGTTGAAGCCGCTCTCCACCATGGCCAGATAGGCCAGGTCCTCCGGCAGCCCATGCTCGTGGAAGATCTCGTGGATCAGGGGCAGATAGCGGGTGGAGCGGGCCAGATAGCGGCGGATGATCTCCTTGCGCTCGGTGGAGAAATAGACCAGATAGGCCTTGACCTGCCGGTTGACGTCCACCGGCATGTCAAACTTGATCTTCTGATCCCATTTTTTGAGCTCCTCTTCGACGGCCGGGTCAAGAGAGGTGAGGCCGCTCTTGGCCAGGAGCTCCTCCATGCGTTTGGCGCTCAGTTCCCCCCCCAGGGACTCTTCCCGCTCGGCCATCTCCAGGTCCGGTTCCTGGGTAGCCAGGTCGGGAGGCGGGGCCTCCGGTTTGACGGCAGTTTGGCGGGCGCCCCCGCCACAGCCGACCGCCAGGGCAGAAAACAGGATGACGGCCATCCACCAGGATAGCATAGTAACCCCCATGTTGTGGGTGAGTGGTCGGAATCTCCGGGACGCTGGTCCCGCCTCCCCCATGAGACGGGTTTCCCCTGCTGCGTGCGGTAACCCCATCAATAGCAGAGTCGGTCAGGCACAATCAAGGAAAAAACGCGTCGCCGCTGCACTTTTTGTGTATGGGTTATCAAGCATGCTGAATTTCCTGCTAAAATAGCTGTCGGCTCTTACAGGCGGCCGAGCGGGGGCAGGAGCCGTCAAAGTCATCTGGGCCGGTGCCGGCTCCCGCACCAATTGCCCCCAACTGGACGCGGCTGATTTCTCTCATAAATCTGCAAGTTGAATGCCATGAAAGCGCACAATCATACCTTTCTGGCCCGGGGTCAGATCCTGGCGGCCATCTTGGCCTGGCTAGCGGCGATGGCCGGAGTGGCGCTGGATTTCCCGGTGGTCCGCGCTTATCTCTATCACCTGGCTTGGTGGCCCCTGCTCCTGTTCTTAGACGGCCTCCTGCTCCTCAGGACCGGGGAATCCTGGCTGTGGCAACGGCCAAAGGCATTTCTCCGGGCCGCCGCCTTCTCCGTCACCATCTGGCTTTTCTTTGAACTCTTCAACCTGCATCTTCTCAATTGGCGCTACGTGGGCCTGGAGCCGCGCCTGTGGCTGCGCTGGCCGGGCTACGCTTTGGCTTTCGCCACCGTGGTGCCCGCCATTTTATTGACAGCACAAGTGCTCCAGGCTTTTGGGGCCTTTGCCGGCCGGCGGGGCGAGCCCCGGACCTGGGAGTCCTGGCCGCCCGTGTTTCTCATTCTGGGAACCGCCTGCCTGACTCTCCCTTGGGTGTTTCCCACCTATGCCTTCCCCCTCATCTGGCTGGGGGTGATTTTCCTTTTTGATCCCTTCCTCCCCTTGGTGGGCCGGCCGGCCTTTACCGCCCGGTTCCTGGCAGGCGAGCGCCAGGAATTCTATTGCCTCCTCACTGCCGGGCTGCTCCTGGGCCTGTGGTGGGAGCTGTGGAATTACCCCGCCACCTCCCGCTGGATCTACACCCTGCCCATCTTAGGGTTTGGGAAGATCTTTGAGATGCCCGTTCTCGGGTATCTGGGTTTCCCGCCCTTTGCCCTGGAGTGCGCCATCCTGTACACTTTCATGGAAGGGCTTTTCGTCCGCCTGGAAGCCCATCCCCAGGGGCGGCGCCTCTTCTGGCTGGCCCAGGGTCTGTGGTGGCTGGCGATTTTTGCCGCCCTGGACGCCCGGACGGTCCTTTCCTTCTCTGCATACTGAGGGGGAAAGCAGCCAGCCCGGGTAAATGAAAATCTGCGAGGTCCTGTCTCTGACCCCTCATTTCCGTCCCCGAACTGTCTTCACCGTCTCTTTGGGCTGTCCCAAGAACCTGGTGGACAACGAGATCATGCTGGGAGAGCTGGCCCGGCAGGGCTGGCAGGTGGTGGCGGAGCCCGAGGCCGCCCTTGTCCTGCTGGTGAACACCTGCGCCTTCATCGCCCCTGCCGCCCAGGAGGCGGTGGACACCATCCTGGAGCTCGCCCGGCATAAAGAGCGGTCGCCGGAAAAGCGCCTGGTGGTGGCGGGCTGCCTGCCCCAGCGTTACGGGGGCGAGCTCCTGAAGCTCCTGCCGGAGGTGGACCTCTTCGTGGGGGTGAACGACTTCCCCCGGCTGGCCCGGCTCCTGGAGGAGCAGCCCGAGGGACGTCTCCATATCGGCGCCCCCCGCTTTGATTATGCCGCGCCTCAGCCCCGGCTGGCCGCCACCCCGCCTTACTTGGCCTACCTCAAGATCGCCGAGGGCTGCAGTCACCGGTGCACCTTCTGCACCATCCCCCGTATCCGGGGGCCGTATCGCAGCCGGCCCCTGCCGACGCTCCTTGCCGAAGCGGAGGAGCTGGCGGCCTCAGGGGTGCGGGAGCTCATCCTGGTGGCCCAGGACACCACCGTCTACGGCCGGGAGTGGGGCTATCGCCCGGGACTGCCGGAGCTGCTCACCGAGCTGGCCCGTCTGCCCGGCTTGCTGTGGATCCGCCTCCTCTATGGCCACCCCTCCGGAGTGACGAAGCGGCTGTTGCAGGTGATGGCCGCCCATCCCCAGATCTGCCCGTACTTGGACCTCCCCATCCAGCACGCCCACGAGGCGGTGCTCAGGCGCATGGGCCGACGCTACACCAACGCCGAGCTCCGGCGGCTGTTTGCCGACATCCGGGCAATTCTGCCCCAGGCGGCGCTTCGCACCACGGTGATGGTGGGCTTCCCCGGCGAGACCGAGGCGGAGTTCGCCGCCCTCCTGGAGCTGGCCGCCGAGGTGCGTTTCCTGCACCTGGGAGTATTTGTTTATGAACCGGAAGAGGGCACTCCTGCCGCCCGACTCAAATCCCCGGTGCCCCGGCGCACCGCCAAGGCCCGGGCCCGCCGCCTCAAGGCCCTGCAGACCCGCATCGTCAAAGAGGAACTGCAGCGGCTGGTGGGCACGGTGCAGGAGGTGCTGGTGGAAGGGGTGAGCGAGGAGAGCGAGTACCTGCTCACCGGCCGCCTGAGCCTCCAGGCCCCGGAGATTGACGGCCGGGTGCTCATCACCGCCGGCCAGGGCCACCCAGGCACCCTGCAACGGGTGCGGATAACCCGGGTGCTGGCGCCGGATCTCTTGGGAGAGATTGTGGACTGAGGGGAGGGCCGGGGGAGCAATGGCTCCCCCGCCCTCCCCTCACACTCCCCTCCCAACCCCCTTTATGGGGTTGGGGGAGAGGGTTTGGGAGAGGGGGCAGGGGTCCACAACCCCTGGCCCCCTCTCCCAGGCCTCAGCCGCTGATATCCCGGCCCATGACGCGGAAGGTCTTGTAGTGTTTCGCCCCCAGGCTCTTCAAGGCTTTGAGGTAGGAGGTGAGGTTTTCCGGGATCAGCGACAGGTCGCAGGACTCACAGGGGGTATGTCGGGCCAGATAAAAATAGGTGTTCAGGACCAGGGCGTAGTGGAGGCGCTTCCCCTGGTAGGGCTGATGCACCCCCAGAACCAGGGCCCGGACCTTGCGCAGGGGGGCGAAGCGGGCGGCATACCATAGCCGGAGCCGGCCGTAAGGGGTGAGGCGGCCGTTGAGCTCCTTTACCACCGGGTTGAGGTCCGGCACGGTGATGCTGAAGGCCACCACCTGGTCGTCGTGGAGGATGAGGTTCACCAGTTCGGGGCGGATGAGGGGGGCCAGCTCCCGGAAGAGGTTGTCGAACTGGCGGCGGGACAGGGGCACATGCCCCCAGTTGGGCTCCCAGGCCTCGTTGAAAAGCTCGTAAACCTCCTGGGCCCGGCGGCGCATCTCCCCCTGCTGCAGGGTCCTCAGCACCAGGGGCTGGCCGTCCAGGATTTTATGGAGCAGACGCTCCATGGCCGCCTCATCCGGCAGCCTCTCATTGATACGCAGGGCCAGCCAGTCCATCACCTTGGTGAAGCCCAGCTCCGTGAGCAGATCCACGTAATACGGGGGGTTGTGCGTCTGGAGGATGGCGGGCATGGTGTCAAAGCCGTCCACCAGAAGCCCCATCTCATCGTAGACGGAGAAGTTAAGGGGTCCCACCAGGCGGGTTTTGCCCCGTTCGGCCAGCCAGGCGCCGGCGGCCCGGAAGAGGGCCTCGGCCGCCTCTGCGTCGGGGTGGCATTCAAAGAAGCCGAAAAAGCCGGTCTCCCGGTCGTGGTGGTGGTCGTAGGCGTGGTTGACCTGGGCCGTGATCCGGCCCACGGGGCGGCCGTGCCGGTAGGCCAGGAAGTAGGCCGGCTCCCCGATCTCAAAGAAGGGGCCCCGCTTGGGGTCCAGGAAGCGCCGCTGCTCGGGGAGGAGAGGCGGCACCCAATAGGGGTCGTTCCGGTAAATCTCCCAGGGCAGTCGCAGGAAGTCTTCCAACCTGGCCCGGTCGGTCACCTGCTGTACGGTTACCGCCATGGTCTGCCTCCCTCACAGCCGCCTGCCGATTCTGTCCGCCTCATGAGGTGGAATCAGTCTTCACGGTGGTGGCGATCTTGAGCTGGTAGCGGTCGATCTTGGCCAGGAGCGTGGGCCGGGAGAGCCCCAGGAGCCGGGCCGCCTGGCTGCGGTTGCCGCCGGTGAGCTCCAGGGCTTCGCTCACCAGCAGGCGGCCCACCACCTCCAGGGCGCCGTCAAAGAGATGGGGGCTGCGGTCGCCCTTGGAGAGGAGGAGGTGGCGCACCCAGCGCCGGAGAGCCTCCTCCCCAGGGGGCTCCTCACCCCGGGCCTCGGCTTCGCCGCCCAGGGCCTGGACGATGTCCTGGGGCCGGATGGGGTAACCCCGGCTGAAGATGAGGGCCTTCTGCAGGACGTTGGCCAGCTCCCGGACGTTGCCCGGCCAGTGGTGGCGTTGGAGCAGGGCCAGGGCCTCCGGAGCCAGTCCGGGGTTATTGAGGCCCATCTCCCGGGAGAAGCGGGCCAGGAAGTAGTCGGCCAGGAGCGGAATGTCGTCGGCCCGCTCCCTCAACGGCGGCAGCCAGATGGTCACCACATTGAGGCGGAAGTAGAGGTCCTCCCGGAAGCGTCCCTCCGCCAGGGCGGCCTCCAGGTCCCGGTTGGTGGCGGCCAGGATGCGCACGTCCACCGGGATGGTCTCCCGGCCGCCCAGGCGTTCCAGCTTCTTTTCCTGGAGCAGCCTCAGGATCTTGGCCTGGATGCTGAAGGGCATGTCGCCGATTTCATCCAGAAAGACGGTGCCCCCGTCCGCCTGCTCGAATTTGCCCACCCGGCGGTGCACCGCGCCGGTGAAGGCCCCCTTCTCATAGCCGAAGAGCTCGCTTTCCAGGAGGGTCTCGGGGATGGCGACGCAGTTGATGACCAAAAAGGCCTTGCGGGCCCGGAGGCTGTATTGGTAGATGGCCCGGGCCACCAGCTCCTTGCCGGTGCCCGACTCCCCCCGGATGAGGACCGTGGCGTCGGTGGGGGCCACCCGGCCGATGGCCTTGTAGACCTCCTGCATGGGCCGGCTCTTGCCGATGAGGGCCTCCCCGGCGGCGGCCTGAGGGGGAACGTCCACCTCCACCCGGGAGCGCATGCAACGCCCGGCCTCCAGGGCCTGGTCGATGAGGGCTAAGATGTCCGGGATTTCAAAGGGCTTGAGGATATAATCAAAGGCCCCCAGACGGGTGGCCTCAATGGCGGTCTCAGTGGTACCGTAGGCGGTCATGATGATGACCGGCAGGTGGGGCTCCCGGGCATGGATGGCGGCAAAGGCCTCCAGCCCGCTCATCCCGGCCATGCGCACGTCCATGATCACCAGATCCGGGACTTTCTCCTGCACCAGGGCCACGGCCGCCTCGCCGCTGGCGGCGGTGAGCACCGTATGCCCCTCTTCGGTGAGGAGCTTTTCAAAGCTCATCCGGAGCTGTGGATCATCATCGACGACCAGAATGACGCCCATACCTAGCCTGCCTCACCCGGCGGCAGTGGGGAGTATCGCCGCCTCGTCCCTCAGCGGCAGGGTAATGGTAAAGGCGGCTCCCCGGCCCTCCGCCGAGTTGACCTGGATGAGGCCGCCGTGTTCAGTGACGATGCGCTGCACAATGGGGAGCCCCAGGCCGGTGCCCTCCTCCTTGGTGCTGAAAAAGGGCTGGAAGATCTTGTCCCGGATGGAGGCCGGGATGCCCGGGCCGCTGTCTTTGACCGTGACACTCACCACCGGCCCCAGGGCCGCCATCTGCCCCCGCCCTTCCTGGATGACGATGTGACCGCCGTGAGGCATGGCCTCGCAGGCATTGAGGAGCAGATTCACCAACATCTCCTTGAGCTGTTCCGGGTCGCCCTGGGTTTCCGGGAGGCGGCCCGAGCGCTGCACTTCCACCGTCACCCCGTAGGATTCCAGCCGCTGCCTTAAGAGGGTGAGGGTGCTGTCCACCACCTCCGAGAGGCTGACCGGCTGCATCTTCAGTTTCGGCGGCCGGGAGAATTCCAGGAAGGAACGCACGATGGTGTCGATATGGCGGATCTCCTGGGAGATGACCTCCAGGTCCTCTTTTTGGGTGGGGGTGAGGTTGAGGTGCCGGCCCAGGGAAAAGAGGCGCATCTTTACGGAGGTGAGGGGGTTGCGGATGCTGTGGGCCACCCCGGCGGCCAGTTTGCCCACCAAAGCCAGCTTCTCCGCCTGGAGGAGGCTTTCCTGACTCTTCTCCAACTGGCTCTGGGCCTGGTCAATGTCCTCCTTGAGCGTCTGCATCCGCCGGCTGACGGCCGTGACTTCATCGGAGGGGCTGACCTGGGAGGCGTCCTGGGCCAGGCGACGCAGGGGCTCCAGGATCTGCCGGAACAAAACATACAACAGCAGGGCCCCCAGACCCACCACGGTGATGAGGGCCCCGGTGGTCAGGGTATTGATCAGCCTGATCCGCTGCCGGTTTTCACTGAGGGTGCGACTGATGGCGTAATCGTGGGTGAGTTTCAGGCGTTCGCAGAGGTCGATGATGGCGGCGTACTGCCCCCGGGCCTCCTGATGGCGCCGCCAGCCTTCCTCCTTGCGCCCCTGCCGGTAGAGCTCGATCACCCCTGCCCGGGTCTCTTGGTAGGCCTGATAATGTTCCCAGATCTGGGCGATGTTGTCGGCCATGGGAGGCGTGTGGGCGGTGGCCCGGGCCTTCTCCAGGGCCCGGAGAAAGGCCTGGTGGTGCCGCTCCAGTTCCTCCAGCCACCGGGATTGGCCGTCAATGAAAAAATAGGTGAGGTAGCCTTTCTGGCGCAGCAGGGCGTTTTCCAACTCCTCGGCGGCCTGGAAGGCGGCCAGATGGCGGTCCGCCAGGCTGGTGAAGACCTGCTCCGTGGCCTCATTGTGCCAGAAGCTCACCAATCCGCCCGCCAGGGTGATGAGCACCAGGGCGGTAAGAAGCAGCAGGATCCGGGTGCGCAGGCTGAGGCGCTGCCACATGCTGAGGCGAGAAAACGGGGAACTCAGAATCGTCCTCGGATATCTTCGTCGGGCGAGCCGGGAAACCGGTGGCCACGGAGCCAGCCCTCCCGCCCCGGAAAAGGGCGGGTCTGAATGGGGACCGGCAGTATGGGCCGTGACCCTGCCCGTCTCTTTGGGGAACTCATTTCCCTGCTTGCATTATAAGATATTTCTCTCCCGGGAAAAAAGGGGGCAGGGACCGGCCGGCCTGACCTGGCCAATCACCAGTCAGGGGATGGGAGGCTAACTTCCCTCACCCGAGGGGCCTCACCGCAGCTGGCTGCCGGGCAGGGAGCTGGGATAGCGGCCGCTGGTGTCCAAACCGGGCGCGGTCTGCAAGGCCGAGGGATAATCGGGGGTAGGAGGCGTGCGGAAGCTCTCCGGATAGCGGTCAGGCACCGCGCTGCGGAATTTGCCGTAAGAAGGATCCATGCCGGAGCGGTCGGGAAAGGAGATGAGGGCAAAGAGCTCCGCCGCCTCCTGGGGCCGGGTCAGGCCCAGGATGGTGTATTGCTGCAGGGCCCCCTCCTTGTTGCCTTCCAGGAGATAGGCCACCCCCAGGTTGAACTGGGCCTGGGGGTTGTTGGGATTGGCCTGGGCCGCGGCCTGGAAGGCCTCCCGGGCTTCGGCCAGGCGTCCCATCTGGCTCAGGATCACCCCCAAATTGTTGAGGGCAGCGTCGTCCTGCGGATTGTATTGCAAGGCGGCCTGCAGGGATGCCTGGGCTTCCTGAAGACGGCCCTGCTCGATCTGGGTCAAGCCCTGGCGGCCGTACATGAAAGCCAGGGCCTCCCGGGCCTGGGGGTTTTGGGGTTTGAGCTTCAGGGCCTTCTCCACCTCCCGGATGCCGGCCGCGGCATCCCCCTGCATGAACTTCACTTCCCCGGAGCGCAACAGCACCTCCGGATAGTCGGGCTTGAGCTTCAGGGCCTCGGCGTATTCCTTGAGGGCCAATTGGGGCCGGCCCTCGATTTCGTACTTCAGCCCCAACATGTAGCGGGCCTGGGGGTTTTTGGGATTGGCTGCCACCGCCTGCTGCAGCTCCCGCAAGGTGGGTCCGCCCGTGCGCGACAGGGCCGGAGCCGACCAAACGACCATCACTGCGGTCAGAAAAATGATGGCCCGCCGGCCTGGTCTCATGACCGTCACCTCCGCTCCGAGCCTGAGGAAGCCTGTGCCGCTGCCTCAGGAGCGGGAAATACCTACGCCTGGCCTGCGCCTTTGTCCTCATCATAGCGCCCCCCCACTGACTTGGCAAGGACCGGATTCTGACGGCGGCTCCCGGAAAAGAATTTTTCCCTCCTGTCCCGCCGGAACATTTGCCGGTAGAATGAAGAAAAACAGACACGCAGGGGGATCAAATGGTCCTGGCAGAGCATTTCGGCACCCCGGTGGCGGACCGGCGCACTCGGCCGGTCCTGGTTACCGGCTCCACCGGCTATGTGGGCGGGCGGCTCATCCCCAAGCTTTTGGAGGAGGGCTGGCAGGTCAGGGCTCTGGGCCGCTCGGTGGCCAAGCTCCAGGCCCGGCCGTGGGCGGGGCATCCCCAGGTGGAGCTGGCCCAGGGGGACGTCCTGGACCTGGATTCCCTCCGCCGGGCCGCCCAGGGCTGTTGGGCCGCGTTTTACCTGGTGCACTCCATGCTGGCCGCCCCGGAGCGCTACCAGGAGGCCGACCGCCAGGCGGCCCGCAACATGGCGCAGGCCGCGGCCGAGGCCGGGCTGGACCGCATCATCTACCTGGGGGGCTTAGGCGGGGCGGAGGACCCTCACCTGAGCCAACATCTGCGCTCCCGCCATGAGGTGGCCCGGATCCTCCAGTCCGGCCCCGTGCCCGCCACTTTCCTTAGGGCCGCCATGATCTTGGGCTCGGGGAGCGCCTCCTTTGAGATCATGCGCTATCTGGTGGAGCGCCTGCCGGTGATGATTACCCCCAAGTGGGTGCACAATCCCGTCCAGCCCATCGCCATCCGCAATGTGTTGGGCTATCTGGTGGGCTGCCTGGAGCATGACGAGACCAAAGGGCAGACCTTTGACATCGGTGGCCCGGAGATCACCACCTACCGGAAGCTCTTTGACATTTACGCCGAGGAGGCGGGGCTGAGGCGGCGCCTCATCATCCCGGTGCCGGTCCTTACTCCCCGCTTGAGCTCGTATTGGATCCACCTGGTGACCCCGGTGCCCGCGGCCATTGCCCGGCCCCTGGCCGAAGGGCTGCGCAACCCGGTGATCTGCCGGGAGAACCGCATCCGGGAGATCATTCCCCAGGAGCTCCTGGACTGCCGCACCACCATCCGCCTGGCCTTGCAGCGTATCCGCCAGGAGCAGGTGGACACCTGCTGGATGGACGCCGGCCGCACGGTGCCGCCGGAGTGGCTCTACTGCGGGGATCCGGAGTATGCCGGGGGGACGGTGAGGGAACTGGCCTACGGTATCACCCTTCAGGCCAGTCCGGAGGAGGTCTGGGAGCCGGTGGCCCGCATCGGCGGCCGCACCGGCTGGTATTTCGGCACCGGGCTCTGGAAACTCCGCGGCCTTGCCGACCGGCTGCTGGGCGGGGTGGGTTTCCGGGGCGGGCGGCGTCACCCCGCGGAGATCCGGGTGGGGGATGCCCTGGATTTCTGGCGGGTCCTGGAGGTGACCCCCCCGGTCAAGCTGGTCCTCCTGGCGGAAATGAAACTGCCCGGAGAAGCCATTCTGGAGTTTGAGGTGGAACCCCTGGGCGAGGGGCGCTGCCGCCTGGTGCAACGGGCCCGTTTTCTCCCCAAGGGCTTGGGCGGGCTGATCTACTGGCACGCCCTGGATCCCCTGCACCGGGTGGTTTACGGCGGCATGCTTAAGGCCATTGCCCGGGCCACGGGCAAGCCCGTGGTGGCCGGTCCGGAGCGCCTGCCGGAGAAGAGGCGGCAGGGGCGGGGGGCCTGAGGACTGGGGCCCGAGGCCTGCCCTCCCCTGAGGCCTCCACTGCCATGCAGATGCCGATATAGAGATGCCGGCTTGGGAGCATTACGAGGGTGGCGTCAATCGCCGGGCGCCAGATCGCCTGCCTACATTTTATGTATAGATACCGGCCTCTTTTACCGCCTTCCCCGCCTCAACTCTAGGCTGAAGGTCACACCACCAGGGACCCCAGGCTGGGGGTGAGGCAGGCGGAGGAGGGGGAGGGCTCCGTCACCGAACCCCGGGCCTGCTGGCAGATCTGTTCCCAGGCCTGTTTGAGGTCCGTGAGCATGGCCATGACCTCCTCCACCGCCTGGATGTTCCAAGTAAGGTTGGCCCGGGTGAGGTGCTGGGTCATGAAGTGGTAGAGGCGGGAGAGGTTGGCGGCCAGCTCCCCGCCGTCCTGGAAATTGAGGGAGGCGTTCAGCTCGGCGATGATGTCCAGGGCCTTGCCGAGATAGAGGCCTTTCCCCGGGGCGTCTTTGGCGGCCATGCGGGCTTTGGCCTGGCCGAGGAAGTTCAGGGCCCCCTCGTAGAGCATCACCACCAGTTGCAGGCGGTCGGCGGTGGTCACCTGGGTGGTCAGATACTGCTGATGGACAACTTGGGTTTTCATCTCTCCTCCCATTTTCAGGATGGCCGGCAGGGGACGCGGGCACACTAATTGGCTCCTTGCCCACTCTCCGCCCTCTCCCCCGGGCGCCTGATGGCCGCGGGCCGGCCCGGTGGAGAAGCTCCCGGGGTCTCAGCTGCGCCGGCCCGACTGTGGCGGGCGGCAGGGGGAGCCGTCAGCGGTTCCTTTCCGGCGGCTTCCTCTCCGTGCGCCTCCGCGTCCCTTCTCTGGACTCCCCCCGGGGATCGTTTCCCCCTCCCCCCACCACCCCTTCCCTTCGCTTCCCGGGACTCCCCGGCCGCATTTTTTGCGCCTCCCCTCCCGCCGCCCGCCTTCTCCCGGACCTTTTCTTCCGGATGGCCCTTACGACCTGGTATTGTTCATTTTCTGGATCTGGCCGGCCAGGTAATTGGCCTGGTCGTTCAGCTGGCCCAGCACCGCCTCCAGGCGGGCAAACTGCTCGGTGAGGCGCTGGCGGTAGGCCTCCAGCCGCCTTGTCTCCAGTTCGATCTTGTCATCAATACCATTGATGATGTCCTGATAATTCTTGATGAGGATATGCACCGGGCCGGTGGCCAGGCTCAGGAGCTCATCCAGTCTGTCCCTCAGGGTACGGCTGAGGCCGCTTTTGAGGCGCACCACCCCGGTGTGATCACCGTCGGTGAGGGCCACCTTGACGGCCAGGCCGTATTCCGGAAAGCCCGCGGCGCCGGTCAGGGTATCGCCGGAGACGATGGCCGGATGGCCGTTGATGGTGCCGCCGGTAAGAACCCCGCCCTGGACGGTGGCGGTGACCGCATAAATTCCCGGCTTGGTGATGTCCGGCAAGGCGCTGACATAGCTGATGGTGCCGGTGGTGTCGTCGCTCACGCCGGCAAAGGCGGCGGCGAAGAGCTCCCCCACCGCCTCGGGCCGCTCCCGCAGGGCGGCACTGAGGGCGGCCTCGTCCAGCTTGAGCTGCCCAAAGGTGGGGGAGGACGGGTCGGCATCGGTGGTGATCCCCACCTGGGCCAGGCTGAGGTAGGGGTCGGCAGGCGAGGCAAACCCCGGGGCATTGCCGGTGGCTGCTTGGGTGAGGCCGCTTTTCACCAGCTGCACCACGTAGTTTCCCAGCAATAACCCGGCCTTTTTCGTCACCGGGTCGAATTTGGTGAGCTCCCGGATATAGGCCGCCACCTCGTTGTATCTCTCCACCAGGGCGGTGATCTTTTCCTGCATGGCGGCGGTGTCCGGGGCCACTGACACCGTGACCGGGGTGGCGGAAGTCCCGCTGAGGCTGAGGCTCACCCCCGGGATGAGGTCGGTGATCAGGTTGGCGCTGCGCTCGATCCAGCCGTCAGGGGGGTAACCGTTGAGGCGCAGCTGAGCGTTGGCGGCGTTTTGGGTCTCGCTGAAGGTGGCGGCGGTGAAGTCCAGGGTGCCGTCCGTGCCGTTTAAGGTGGTGAGGGCGTCAGCCACCGTGATGGTGTTGGCGGCGCCGGTGTCCCGGCCCTGGAGCATGAGCCGGTAGCGGCTGGCCCCCGCCGCGGCCCCCAGATCCACCACCAGGGCCTGCACCCCCGGGTTGGCGCCGCTGCCGTTAATGGCCGCAGCCAGGTCTGTGAGGGTGGCCCCGGAAGGGACATTCACCGTGAAGGTGCTGCCGGCGTAAGTGAGGGCCAGGGTCTTGGCGGTGCCGCTGGCGTTCACCACCGTGTCGGCCCCGGGCAGGCCCTGGTGCACCTCCACCTCATTTTGGGCCAGCTGCTGAATGAGGAGCCGGTGGCTGCCCAGGGCGGCGCCAGGAGCAGCGCTGGCCGCAAGCATCCCGGGGTCGCTGACGCTCACCTGGCGCACCTGGAATTCGCCGGGGCTGTCCATGCCTGCAGCCGTGGTGCGGAAGGCCCGGAGTTTGTCCTCAAGGGCGCTCAGGGCCTCGATCTTGGCCAGCCATTCCTCTTTCCAGGCGCTGAATCTCTTGAGCTGGCGGCCCTCCACCTCCACCAGCCGGTTGATCATGGTCTGGCTGTCAATGCCGGAGCCCAGCCCGGTGAAGGTGATGGCCGGCTGGTAGAAGAGGCTGGACGTGAGGCCGCTGACGGTGGTGTCTGCCATGGCGCCGGAAGAAGTGACTCAGGTTTTCTCCCCGGCAAAGCAAAGCCTGTGCCAGGGGCCGCGGGCTTACAAGCAGGCCGGGAAAATGGGGGGCGGCTTAAGGGGCAGGGAAGATTTTACCCCCCTGCCCCGGCAAGAAAGTTACGTCAGCCGCGGATGAGCTGCAGGGCCAGCTGCGGCAGGGCGTTGGCCTGGGCCAGCATGGCCACCGCCGCCTGGGTGAGGATCTGGTTGCGCACGAATTCCGTCATTTCCGTAGCCACGTTGACGTCCGAAATGCGGGATTCCGCCGCCTGCAGGTTCTCCGCCTGGATGGTGAGGTTGGTGATGGTGTTGGCCAGGCGGTTGGCCAGGGCTCCCAGGTTGGCCCGGATGTTGTCCTTGGAGGTGATGGCCGCGTCGATGGCCTCCAAGGCCTGTTGGGCCGCCGCCTGGGTGCTGATGGTGTAGCCCGCCCGGGTGGCGTCAATGGCGTTGCCCACTCCCAAAGCCGAGGCGGTGGCCGCATTGATGCGGATGTAGTAGTAGTCCTCGGCGGAGCTGTTGCCGGTGCCAAAGTGAATCTTCATCTGGTTGCCGGCGCTGCCGTCAAAGCCGCCGCCGGAGAGGCTGCCGTCCAGGAGCTTGACGCCGTTGAAGTCCGTGGCGTTGGCGATCCGGGTGATCTCCGAGGCCATGGCCTGATACTCGCTGTCCATGATGAGGCGCTGGACATCGGTATAGGTGCCGGTGGCCGCCTGCTCCGCCAGCTCTTTCATGCGGGTGAGCTTCTCGTCAATGACCGACAGGGCCCCGTCCGCCGTCTGGATAAGGGAGAGGGCGTCGTTGGCGTTGCGCACCCCCTGGTTGAGCACCCGGATGTCGGTGCGCATCATCTCCCGGATGGCCAGACCGGCGGCGTCATCGGCGGCGGAATTGATGCGCAGACCCGAGGCCAAGCGGGCCACCGACTGGGACAGGCGGCTGTAAGTGGCGGTAAGATGGCGAGACGCGGTCATCGCCATGAGGTTGTGGTTGATGACCAGACTCATGTGAGCTTTCCTCCTTGAAAAGGCCGTTGGCATCCATGCTGCCGGGACCCCCCCTGCTCCTGCTGCGCCCCCCTTTCTGCCTGGTTTGGGGGCATCCCGGTGTCGCTCACTTCATCGGCTCTGGCCCACAAAACTTTAACTTTCCGCAATTTGCGGAAATTTTTGCCGCGTCCCCACCTCATCTCTTTTCTCGTTCCTGCCATTTTCTTGCCTGTTTAAGGATTTTTCCCCCTCCCCCGACGCCAAATTCAGGTACAATTCGTGAGCAACGTGACTGCGATGAAATCCCAGCTTGCCCGACTGTATCAACTTTTTCACCACGAGGATCATCTCCTCATCCTCATTGATGCCGACCCGGACTCCATCGCCAGCGCCCTGGCCCTGAAAAGGCTCTTGTGGCATCGCATCTCCGGCTGCCTCATCTCCCCCATCCGGCCCATCACCCGCTCCCAAAACCAAAGGATGGTGCGCCTGCTGAACATTCCCCTGGTGCCGTATCCGGAGGTGGACCCGGCCCATTTCACCCGTTTCGCCCTGGTGGATTCCCAGCCCCCCCACCATGAGCTCTTCGCCCGCCACCGCTACGACCTCATCATCGACCACCACCCCCGACATCCGGACACCACCGCCCGGATGCTGGATATCCGGCCTTCTTAT
The DNA here is from genome assembly GCA_037481655.1 of Desulfobaccales bacterium. Classification (NCBI taxonomy): domain Bacteria; kingdom Pseudomonadati; phylum Thermodesulfobacteriota; class Desulfobaccia; order Desulfobaccales; species Desulfobaccales bacterium. The sequence continues at coordinate 15,524 of JBBFLF010000019.1, forward strand.
GGCGCCACCTCCACCATCCTGACGGAATACCTGCGGGCCGCCCGCATCAAGCCTTCTCTGCAGCTGGCCACCGCCCTCTATTACGGCATCAAAACCGATACCGCCAATTTCGAGCGGCCCGCCTGCGAAGCCGACATTCGGGCTTTTCATTTTCTCTTCCGCTACACCCGCCTGGCCCTGGTGCGCCGGCTGGAATTCGCCGAGCTCACTTTGGGGATGCTGCAATACTACCAGCAGGCCCTGCGGCGCTACCGGGTGAAAGGCAACCGCCTGTACACCTTCCTGGGGCCGGTCTCCACCCCGGACATCCTGGTGATCATCGCCGATTCCTTTCTCCGGGTGGAGGAGATCTCCTGGACCATCGTGGGGGGCATCTATCAGGATCAGCTCGTCGTCATCTTCCGCAATGACGGGCTGCGTAAGAATGCCGGGCGCCTGGCCCAGGCCGCCTTCGGTAAACTGGGCAAGGCGGGGGGGCACGCCACCAGCGCCCGAGCCGAGGTGCCTCTCACCAAGCTGGAGAAATACCTGCCGCCCTGGTCCGGGCAGTGGCAGGCGTGGCTGGATTTCCTGATGGAGCGGGTGGAAAAGGCGGGCCGCCTGGCCCGCAAGAAGAAAGAGGGAACCCCGCCCCCGGCGGAGGCCTCCTAGACAATTTTTGAGGGGAGGGCCGGGGGAGCGGTGGCTCCCCCGCCCTCCCCTCAAACTCCACTCCCACCCCCCTTTATGGGGTTGGGGGAGAGGGCGTGGGAGAGGGGGCAGGGGTCCATGACCCCTGGCCCCCTCTCCCACAGCTCAGCCGTTTCGGATCTGGTGGATGATGCCGGAGATGGAGATGTCCTCCCGGATGGGCACGAGGCGCACCTCGCCGCCGTAGGCTTCCACCACCTCCCGGCCCGCCACCTCCTCTTCGGGGTAGTTGCTCCCCTTGGCCAGCACATCGGGCCGGAGCTCCGCCAGAATCCGGGGCAGCTCGGCGGAATCGAACAAGGTGACGTAGTCCACTGCGGCCAGGGCGGCCAGCAGGCGCTGGCGCTGCTCCTGATCCAGGACCGGCCTGCCCTCCCCCTTCACCTGGCGCACCGAGGCATCGGAATCCAAGGCCACCACCAGGACATCCCCCAGGCGGCGGGCGTCCTCCAGGAATTTCACGTGGCCCACGTGCAACAGATCGAAGCAGCCGTTGGTGAAGACCACCCTTTTCCCCTGGGCCTTCAGGTGGGCGAGGATAAAGCGCAGGTCCCGCAGGCTCACCACCTTTTCCTCCCGGTGCACGTGGCCTTGGAGCTCCTGCTCCAGCTCGCCCGGGAGGATGGGGGCGGTGCCCCGCTTGGTGACCACCACCCCGGCGGCGGTGTTGGCCAGGGCCGCGGCCTGGGGGAGAGGCAGACCCAGGGCCAGCCCCAGGGCCAGGACCGCCACCACCGTGTCCCCGGCGCCGGAGACATCGAAGACTTCCCTGGGGGTGCGGGCCGGCAGGTGCAGGGCGCCGGTATCGTCCAGGAGGGTCATGCCCCGGGGGCCCTGGGTCACGAGAAGGCAGGCCACGCCCAGGCGGGCCCTGAGCTCCTGCCCCCGGGCCGCCAGCTCCGCCGCTTCTTTGAGAGGGCGGCCCAGGACCTCCTCCAGCTCCTTCTGGTTGGGGGTGAGGATGGTGGCCCCGGCATAGCGCCGCCAGTTGCGGCCCTTGGGGTCCACCACGATGGGGAGGCGGAGCTCCCGGGCCAGCCGGATGAGCTCCGGCACCAGCTCCGGGGGGAGGGCCCCCTTGGCGTAGTCCGAAAGGATGAGGCCCTGAACGCCGGGCAGGCGGGTCTGGGCAAAGTCCAGGGCAAAACGCACATAATCGGGCCCGCCGGGGAGGGGGGTCTCCCGGTCGATGCGCACCACCTGCTGCTGCTCCCCCACCACCCGGGTCTTGCGGGTGGTCTGACGGGCCGGGTCGGCAAAGAGACCGTCTCCGGAGACCCCCAGGGCGGCAAGCTCCTGGCGCAAAAGCTCCCCAGGACGGTCCCGGCCGGTGAGCCCCAGGACCTCCGCCTGGGCCCCCAGGGCGGCCAGGTTGTGCACCACGTTGCCTGCCCCGCCCAAAGTGCGGCTCTCCCGCTCCACCCGCACCACCACCACCGGCGCCTCGGGGGAGATGCGCCCCACCCGGCCCCAGATGTATTCATCCAGCATGAAATCCCCGGCCACCAGGAGGCTCATCTCCCGGAAACGGCGCAGGTCCAGCTGGCGCAGGCTGTCGATAATGGCGGTCTGGGTCATGGTCTGATTGCCTGAGTCAGGCCGGGGGCAGGTCGCAGACTGCCCTTTCTGACGCTGAGATGCCGGCGCCTGGTCTTCAAGAAAGGGGGCCGGCGTAGAGCCCTGACCCCCTCAGCCAACCCCACTTCCCCAGCCCCTTATCGGAAGTTCATTTTTCCTGGGGCTGGCCGATGTAAAAGTATTGGAAGCCCAACCGGGCCAGCTTGTCCGGCTTGTAGAGGTTGCGGCCGTCGAAGATCACCGGCGACTTCATCAGGGCCTTCATGCGCTCGAAGTCCGGCTCCCGGAAGAGGGGCCACTCGGTGTGGATGAGGAGGGCGTCGGCGCCCTCCAGGGCTTCGTAGCTGGAGGCGGCAAAGGTGACCTGGGGGTTGCCGCCCAGGAGATGCCGGGCCTCCTCCATGGCCTTGGGATCGTAGGCCTGGAAGCGGGCCCCCCGTTTCCCCAGCTCGGAGAGCACCGTGAGGCTAGGGGCCTCCCGCATGTCGTCGGTGCCGGGCTTGAAGGACAGACCCCAGACCGCCAGGGTGCGGCCGCTTACGTCGCCCTGGAAATAGTTCACCACCCGGTCCACAAACAGCCGGCGCTGATCCCGGTTGATGGCCTCCGCCGCCTCCAAGAGCCGCGGGGTGTAGCCCCGGGAGCGGGCGGTGTGGATGAGGGCCTGCATGTCCTTGGGGAAGCAGGAACCGCCGTAGCCCAGGCCGGGGAAGAGGAAGAGGTTGCCGATGCGGGGGTCCGAGCCGATACCGGCCCGCACCATGGCGATGTCCGCCCCGGTCAAGGAGCAGATGTTGGCGATCTCATTGATAAACGAGATCTTGCAGGCCAAAAAGGCGTTGGCGGCGTACTTGGTGAGCTCGGCGGAGACCACGTTCATGACGATGATGGGGTGGTTGGTGCGCACAAAAGGCGCATAGAGCTCCTTCATGAGCTCCGCCACCCGCACGTCGTCGGCCCCCACCACGATGCGGTCCGGCTTCATGAAATCCTCAATGGCGGTGCCTTCCTTGAGGAATTCCGGGTTGGAGACCACATCGAACTCATAGTCCACCCCCCGGGCCTGGAGCTCTGCCCGGATGGCTTGGCGCACCAGGTTGGCGGTGCCCACCGGCACGGTGGATTTTTCCACCACCACCTTGTAGCCGTTCATGGCCTTGCCGATCTCGTGGGCCACGGCCACCACTGCGGAGAGGTCGGCGGAGCCGTCGGTGTCCTGGGGGGTGCCCACGGCGATGAAGATGATGAGGCTTTTTTGCACCGCCTGGGCCAGGTCGGTGGTGAAAAAGAGGCGGCCTTCGGCCACGTTGCGCTTGACGTAATCCTCCAGCCCCGGCTCGTAGATGGGCATGCGCCCTGCCTCCAGCGCCTGGATCTTGGCGGCGTCGGCGTCCACGCAGATGACCTCGTTGCCCATTTCCGCAAAGCAGGTGCCGGTGACCAGGCCTACGTAGCCGGTGCCAATGATGGCCAGTTTCATAAACGAATTATACCTCCTCAGGAAATTACCTGCCTGCCAGCCTCTTGGACCGCCGGCCGCCAGACATGGTTAATGAGGTCTGAGCTCCTCTGGAACCTGTATCGGCGCTTTTTGAAATTTCTCCAACAGTCCTGGAAGAATAATCGAAAAACCGACGCGCTGGTCGCCGGGCAAGGTGGCGTAGGAGAAGGCCAGCCCCCAGCACTGGCGCTGCAGGACCACACCATAGGACTTCTCCAGCTTTTTGCCGGTGAGGAAGGTGTGGCTGGCCTTGAGGGAGACCTTGAGCGAGGGCAGGAGGTTGAGGTGCGTGGCCACGTTGATCTGATTGGCAAAATCCTTCAGGTAAAGATAACCCACATTTAAATAATTTTGACGATTTTTGTCATAAAAAACCAGCTTGACGTTGGCCCGGTTGAAGCCCTCGGAATAGGGGGAGAACCCCACATTAAAACCCAGGGCCAGGTGCTTGAGGGGGTAGATTTCCGATTCGGCATAAAAATCCGCTAAGCGGTGGTGCTTGAAGTCGGTGCCGTCCATCCCCATGCTGCTGGAGGTGAAAAAGACGCCGTGGGTCAGCCGGAACCAGAAGATATCCTCCACCCGCACCTGGCCGTCGGGGTTTAGCCGGCGGCTTAAGAGGGTGCTGGAAAAACCGTAGGTGAGGGCGTTGACCCCGCCCAAAGGGGCATCCCCCTCCCGCACCGGCAGGTTGCGGGTGACGTTCACCACCCAGCCCTGGTCAAAGGGGTCGAAGTCCGGGTAGCGCCGGGCCTGATAGCGGGGCATATTCCAGTAGGTGATCTCCGGCCGCAGGAAATGCCGGTAATAGGAGGTGCCTTCCCCCCGGCCGTAGTCCCGGTAGACCAGCCCGGCCAGGGAGAGTTTGACATCATACAGCGTCCGGAAGAGGTTCTCTCCGGTGACCCCGCCGGGGGCGTGCTGGTCCATCCGGAAGAAGGTCTCCCGGAGGCCCACCTGGGAGTTCCAGAAGACCCCAGGCAGGGGCTGGGCCTGCCACCACAGGGTGGGCCGCAGCTCCAGCTTCTGGCCCGTCTGGGTGCGCTCCTGGTAGAAGTGGGTATATGACCCCTGCAGGCCGACAAACAGGGGCCAGGGGCCCACGGGAATGCGCACGGTATCCAGGGCCAGTCCGGGCAGGCGGTTATAGGGCCGGGGCAGGTTCTGGTTTAAGATCTGGTAGTAGCGGGCATAGGCGGTGAGGCTGCCCCAGGGGAGGCTGCCGGCCACAAGCCCGGTGGAGACCCGGTTCTGCACCTCCTGGCCCTCCAGATTGCGGCCGAAGTCCGTCGCCAGATCCCGGGAAAAGCCGGAGAGGCCCAGGTGGCCGTAATTGAAATCCCGGAGGTAATTGAAATCGCTGACCCGGTCCAGGGTGAGGCGGGCCTCGAAGCGCTCGCCCAGGGGATAGGTGGCCATGCCTGCCAGCCAGTAGCGGTTGGAGGTCTTGACCCCCTCCTTGCCGTCGCTGAGATAAGCCCCCTGGAAGGTCAGCGCCGCCCCGCCGTGGCCTCGCCAGCGCACCTCCAGCCCCTGCTGGTAGCCCCGCTCCGAGAGGTAATTCTGATAGAAGGTGGCATCGGCGTTGGGGCTCATGGCCCAGTAAAAGGGCACCTCCACCACCCACCCCGCCTGCCGTTGGCGGCCGATATACGGCTGCAGCAAGCCGGACTGGCGTTCCGTCAGGACCGGCAACACCGCCACCGGGGAATAGAGCACCGGCACGCCGGCCAGCCGCAGGACGTTGCCCTGGGTGGCGGCGTAGCCCTCCAGCTCCACCGTCACCCGCCGGACCTCAAAGCTCCAGGCCGGCCGGTCGGCGTCGCAGGTGGTGATCCGGGCCTTTTCGGCATAATAGGTCTTCTCCCCGGTCTTGCGGATGACGCCGGCGGCCAGGTGGAAATGGTTGCGCCTGAGGAAGAGGCGGGCGTCCTTGAGCTCGCCGGCCTGGGTGGCCAGATTGACGATACCTTCCTTGCCGCTCAGCACATCCTCGCCCGAAACCAGGACCACCTCCCCGAAGAGGCGGGCCACCTTGGTCTGCTCCTCCAGCTCCAGGCGCTGGGCGGTGAGGCGGCGGTCGCCCTGGGAGAGTTCCACCCGCCCCTCCGCCACATAGAGGCGCCGGGCGGCGTCGTAACTCACCTTCTCGGCCCGCAGGCGCCACGGCAGGCCCTGGAACCGCTGGCCACCGAAAAGCTCCAGCTCCTGGCCGGCAGCGGCTAGGGAGAGGGCTGTGGCCACCAGAAGCAGGGCCAGGGTCCAAGTGCGCAGCGGGGTCCACATCATCCTGATCTGCTCTCACCAAAAACTTGTGTATGGTAGCATGGCCCAACGCCCGCTTCAAGGTGTCTTAGCCTAGCCGCGGCCTCAGACTGAGAGGACCCGGTTCTGCCGGGAAGGTCGGGGGGTTCCTTTTCCGCCGAATCCGGGAGCCCCCTTGCAATCCCCGGCATCTTGCGGTAGTCTCTGCCTCCGAGGCCGGCGCTCCCCCGGGCGGCTCAAAGGAACGGACAGGGGGCGGGCCTGCCGGCAAGGATAAACACAGGCAGGGGAAAGAGGCCGGGAGCGGGGACAACGCCCCTGGGTGTCTGGCCCCTTTTTGCTTAGAATCTCATCGAAGGAGCGGCGCATGACTTTGCTGGACAAACTCCGCCAGCGCCAGGCCCTGGTGGGGGTCATCGGCCTGGGCTATGTGGGTCTGCCCCTGGTGCTGCGCTTTTTGGAGGAAGGCTTTCCCGTCCTTGGCTTTGACACCGACCCCGCCAAGGTGGAGAAGCTCAATCGGGGGGAATCCTATATCAAGCACATTGCCGCCCACCGCCTCAAGGAGTGGGCCACGGGCGCGGCGCCCCGTTTTGCCGCCACCAGTGATTTGAGCCGCCTCCACGAGCCCGACGCCCTGCTCATCTGCGTGCCCACGCCCCTCACCCCGCACCGGGAGCCGGATCTGCGCTACGTGGAGGCCACCACCAGGGCCATCGCCCAGGTGCTGAGGCCGGGGCAGCTTGTCTCCCTGGAGTCCACCACCTACCCCGGCACCACCGAGGAGGTCCTGCTGCCTTTGCTCTCCGCCCGGGGCACCGTGGGCCGCGACTTTTTCCTCGTCTTTTCGCCGGAGCGGGAGGATCCCGGCAACCCCACCTTCGGGGTCAAGAACATCCCCAAGGTGGTGGGAGGCGTCACCCCCGCCTGCCTGGAGCACGGCGTGGCCCTGTATGAGAGCATCGTGGATAAGGTGGTGCCCGTCTCCTCCCCCAAGGCGGCGGAGATGAGCAAACTCCTGGAAAACATCTACCGGGCGGTGAACATCGCCCTGGTGAACGAGCTCAAGGCGCTGTGTCTCCGCCTGGGGATTGATATCTTCGAGGTGATTGAAGCAGCCAAGACCAAGCCCTTCGGGTTCCAGGCCTTTTATCCCGGCCCGGGGCTGGGGGGCCACTGCATCCCCATCGACCCTTTCTACCTCACCTGGAAGGCCCGGGAGTATGACTGCCCCACCCGGTTCATTGAGCTCGCCGGGGAGGTCAACACCTCCATGCCCTATTTCGTGGTGGAGCGCATCGTGGAGGTGCTCAATAATGCCGGACGGGCCCTCAAGGGCGCCCGCATCCTGGTCTTAGGAATTGCCTATAAGAAGGATATTGACGACAACCGGGAATCCCCGGGGGTGAAGATTCTGGACCTGTTGCTCCAGCGGGGCGCCTGGGTGGACTATCACGACCCCCACATCCCCCATTGCCGGGGCATGCGCCACTATCCCCATCTGGACCTGGCCTCCGTCCCCCTCACTGCCGAGAGCTTGGCGAGCTATGACTGCGTGGTCCTGGTCACCGATCACAGCGCCTATGACTACCCCTGGATTGCCCGGCACGCCCGCCTGATTGTGGACACCCGCAATGCGTTTAAGGGCATTCCCGGGGAGCACATCCACCTGGCCTGAGAAAGGGGCGGAGGCGGCGAGGGTTTCGTGGTGCTTCCAGAGGCGAGGGGGCCGCTGCCGTTGCGGCCCTGCTCCCTCCGGCATATAATGTCAGGCAAGATGGGGGAGCATCCGGGTTTTTTCTTCACTCTCCCCCCGGGAAGAGGAGGGCCTGATCCGGTTCCCTCGGGGTGAGGGAAGTTCCTCCGGGGCCGAAAGGGAGGGGCCAGGAGGTCTGGGGCGAGGGGGCCAGGGAGCTCAGACCCTCTCCATCGTTCCCCGACATTCTTCCCACACCTTGACATCCTAATTGCCCCCGTAGCTCAGAAATGGACAGAGCAACGGATTCCTAATCCGTGTGTCCCGGGTTCGAATCCCGGCGGGGGCACCAGATATTAGAGAACCTCCCCGGCCCTGCCCGGCGAGGGTCATCCCTGCCGCATCCGGCTCAGGGAGCATGTGGCACGACATCACCCTTGCCCCCGAAAGGGGCGGCGAGGTGGATCAGCCGGGAGAAACCCGGGCAAGGTGTATATCGGCGGCCCGGTCGCCTGCCCTGGCAGGTGAGGGTCCACTGGTAAGAAAGCAAAAAAGGGGGCCGACATCGTTCCCCCACGTTGGCTGACCTCCTCCCCCCGTCGCCGGGGCCTGCTGGCCGGGCTGGCGGTCCTGGCTATCCTGGCCGTCTTGATTCTCTCCGGGGCCGGCCGCTCCCTGGAGGACCAGACCCTGGATCTGGCCTTGCGCCTGCGCCCCCAGCGCCCGCCCCCTCCTGACCTCCTCATCGTGGGCCTCGACGAGCCCTCCTTTAAGGAGCTCCACCATCCCTGGCCCTGGCCGCGGCGGCTGCACACCACCCTGGTGGAGCGGCTGACAGAGCTGGGCGCCCGCCTCATCATCTTTGACGTGCTCTTTGCCGAGGAAACCTCCCCGGAAGACGACGCCCTCCTGGCGGCGGCACTGCACCGGGCCGGCAATGTTCTTTTGGGGCAGGCCCTAGAGGTGGCCCAGGACCCCCGCTTTGCCCGGCGCATGCTCATCGAGCCCTTACCGGCACTCCGCCAGGCTGCCTGCGGCGTGGGACTGATGGCCTTGACCCCTGATCCCGACGGCGTGGTGCGCCGCTTTCGCCTGCGTCTGGGGGGAGAGCCGACTTTGGCGGCGGTGGCGGCGGCACGGCTGGGGGTGAGTCTGCCCCCGGAGCTGACGGGACTCATTGATTTTGTCGGTCCCCCGCGCAGCCTTGACACCGTGTCCTATTACCAGGTGCTGAACTCCCGACACCCCTTTCCGGAAGCTTTAGCGCGGGGCCGCATGGTGCTGATCGGCAGGATGCTGGAGGCCTCGGCCACCCCTCAGGCCCAGGCGGACGCCTTCCTTACGCCTTTCTACGCCGGCGACGGCCGCCTGATGTCCGGGGTGGAGGTGCATGCCCATATCCTCCACACGCTCCTGACCGGCGGCTGGGGGAGGGAAGCCGGGCCGGGGATGCGTGTGGGAGCTGCCGCTTTGCTCCTTCTGCTGGCCGTCATCTTTCGCGGCCGCCCCGGCGTGACTGGCGCCTTGCTCACCTTCTTTTTGCTCACTGCCCTGGCCCTGGCGGTATCCTTCCTCCTTTTTGTGCGGTGGCGCTTCTGGCTGCCGCCGGTCCTGCCGGTGGCCGGTCTGGTGGCGTGGCAGGTGGGCCTCCTAACCTGGGATTACCTCAGGGAGTACCGGGAGAAACGCTGGCTCAGGCAGGCCTTCAGCCGCTATGTGTCGCCAGCGGTGGTGGCGGAGCTGGTGGCCCATCCGGAGGGCTTGAAACTGGGCGGGGAGGAGCTGGAAGTCACGGTGCTCTTCGCCGATCTGGCCGGATTCACCGGACTTTCCGAAACCCTGGGCCCCGAGGAGCTGGTCAGCCTGCTGAACCGCTATTTCAGCATCCTGACCGACATCATCCAGGCCCGGCGGGGCACGGTGGACAAGTTCATCGGCGATGCGGTGATGGCGGTCTGGGGGGCGCCGCTCCCTTTGGCCGACCACGCCGCGTTGGCCTGCCACGCCGCCCTGGAAATCAAAGCGGCCATCGCCCAGGAGCTGGCAGAGGTGCCAGCGCGGCCCCTCCCCCCGCTGACGGTGCGCCTAGGCGTCCACTCCGGCACGGTATTGGCCGGCAATGTGGGGTCAGTGGAGCGCTTCAACTATACGGTGATGGGGGATACGGTCAATCTCGCCTCCCGTCTGGAAGGGGTGAACAAGCACTACGGCACTGCCATCCTCATCAGCGAGGCCACCTTCCGACAGGTGCAGGGGATGTTCATGGTCCGGGAACTGGACCGCCTCCGGGTCAAGGGCCGCCGGCAGCCGGTGACCGTCTATGAGCTGTTGGGGCCCGGCGAGCAGGGCACTTCTGCCTGGCTTACGGCCTTTCAGGCAGGTCTCATGGCCTACCGGGCCCGGGACTGGGCGGAAGCCAGTCGCCGGTTTGAGGAGGTGCTGCGCCAGAAGCCGAAGGACCCGCCGGCCCGCCTTTTCCTGCACCGCTGTCGGGCCTTCCAAGTGGAGCCGCCGCCCCCGGAGTGGGACGGCCTCTTGGTGCTGGAGGAAAAATGAATAAGGGCGCTCTGATGATGTTCCCCGGAGCTCTAAGGCAGGGCAGAAAAGAGAAGCTGCCTCCGCCCCCTGCCCCAAACCCTCTCCCTAACCCTTTCAACGGGCCGTTAACTCTCTAGCCTTTCAGCCACCCTCTCTGACGACGGCTTCCCTTAAAAATAAAACGCCAGCTTGAAGAGCAGCCGCCGGGCCGGGAACAGGGCGTCCAGGGTAACGAACTCCTTCTGGAAATAGAAGTGCCGGTCGAAGAGGTTGGTGACCTCCAGCGCGGCCAGACCCCGCTTGCCCGGAAATTCATAGCCCAGCCGCACATCCACCAGCCCGAAGAGGTTATCCCCCCGGTGGGTCAGGTCCTGGCGCACCAAAAAGGCCCGGAGGAAGCCTTGGAAGCCGGAGCGGTGCAGGAAGGAGAGCTGGGCAAAGCCGGTGAACTCGGAAAAGTCGTGGCCGCTGGCAAAGGTGGGATCGAACTTCTTGCCGCTGACCCCCAGCGCCAGGCCCCAGGAGGGGCTGAGGATGCGGTTGACGGTGAAACTCGCGGCGTAGCGCTTCCAGCCCCACCATACCCGGTTCTCCTTCAGGTCGCCGTCCGCCAGGGAGACCTCGTATTGGGGCGTGGCGATGCGGCCGGCGTCCAGACGCAGCACCGAGAAGGTCTGGGCGTCCCACTGGGCCTCCCAGGCCAGGCCTGCTTGGCGCACCTCGGAGCCGTCATCCACATTGATGAGGGTCGGGAAGCCGGCGGTCTCCGATGGGGCCAGCAAAGGCGCCAGCAGGCCGTGGGTGTTGAGGGCCCGCTGCACCGCCAGGCGGAGGGTGTGCTGGGCGGTGAGCTGGTAATTCAGCCCGAACCGGGGGCTGATGCGGGAGGTGAACACCGGCTGGGCAAAGCCGGAGCGGGGGGTGCGGGCCTCATCATAAAAAAGTCCCGCTTCCAGCAAGAGCTGCGGGGTTAGGCGCCAGTAATCCAGGAGGTAGAGGCTGAAGGAGCGCTGGGGAGGCCGGAAATGGTCCAGAAGGGTGAGGGAGAGGACCGGGCTGTCATAAATGGAAAACAGCAGATTTTCCCGCCGATGGTATTTCAGGCGACCGGAGAAGTAATCCACCCCGGCGATGAAGGTGTGGCTCCCCAGCTTGAGGTGCTGCTGAAACTGGAGGTTGTGAAACTCCAGGTCGTTTTCCCGGTTGAGAGTGCTGGTGAGATCAACAGGCAGGCCGCCCACCGAAAAAATCTGGGGGAAGAAGGTCCGGTCCCTCAGATGCCAGTCGTTTTTGGCATAAGAGAAATAGCCCAAAAACGTGGCCTCCGGCGTGAAGCGGTGCACGTAGCCCGCCTCAGAGACCCGGGTACGGAAGACCTGCCGCAGGTCGGGGGCGTTCCTGAAGCTGTAATCATGGAGATTGGTCACGTCCCCGGCCTCGCTCCGGGCCAGGGTGACCCCGCCCATCAGGGACTGGCGCACGGTGGGCTCCCATTTCACCAAGCCGGTGAACACGGCAAAATCCCGGTCGCCATTACGGGCCCGGAAGCCGTCATCCTCCTGGTAGCCGCCGGAGATATCGAAGGCCAGCCCCGGCACGCCGCCATACACCTCCAGGGCGTGATCCTGGATGGCCCGGCCGTGGCCCCAGGTGCCCACCCCGCCTTGGAGCTGCACCCGGGCATAGGGCATCTCAAACATGGGGGTATAATCGTTGTAAAGGGTAAAGGTGTTCTGGTTGGCCGGGGACAAAAGCCGGTAGAGGAGCAGCTCCGAGGCAGCGGAGGCCAGCCGCTGCCGGGTGCCCTGATAGGCGCCGGCCAGAAAAAGGTGGGCCGAGCCGGTGAGGTAGTCCTGCTTCACCGCAGTGACCGCCTTGCTGTAGGCCCACTCACCCAAACCCAGCTGGTTGTAGGCCCGGGCCAGGTCGAAATTGCGCACCGCCAGGTCCCGGTCAAGCATCAGGCGAGAGCGGAACACGGCCAGGTGGTCGTTGAGCTCAATAGAGCGGTTGATCTCTTGGATGGCCTCGCCGGGCCGGTTCAGGTCGGTGAGGGCGATGCCTTTGTAGAAATGGGGGGTGGGGTCCCGGGGGTCCAAGGTGGTGGCGTAGTCATACACCTCCAGGGCCTTGGCGAAGGCCCGGGTCTGGTACAGGGCCTTCCCCAGCATGGACTGATAGAGGGAGACCCGGGGTTCCAGCAACGTGGCGGTGAGCATGGCCGTCAGGCCCTGATCCAGACGGCGGTCCCGGAAATGACAGATCCCCAGGCCCAGGTGGGGTTCCCCCAGGGCCGGGTTGGCCCGGACTGCCTGCTCAAAAAGGGTCCGGGCCCCCCGAAAATCCCGGAATGCCAGGCGCACAAAGCCCGCCAGGGTGAGGACCTCCGCTTCCTGCGGAGCCAGGCGCCGGGCCGCCTCCATGACCTGGGAGGCCTTCTCCAGATAATCCCCGCCCAGCCAGAGTTTGGCCAGGTAGAGATGGGCCGGGACGAAGCGGGGATCGGCCTTCAGGGCCTGCTGCAAATGCTCCAGGGCTGCTTGCCTTTGGAAGTGGGCGATTTCCACCAGGGCCATCGTCAGGCGGGCCAGGGGCGAGGTCGGGGCTTGGCTGAGGGCCTGCTCGGCCTCCCGGCGGGCCGCGGCCTTGCGATTCTGCACCAGCCACATCTGGGCCAGCAAAGGCCGGGCCAGGGTAAGCTCCGGGGCCAGGCGCAGGGCTTCCTCAAGACAGGCCTGGGCCTCCGGCACCTTGGCCACCTGCAGGGCGAAAAAGCCCTCCATGGCCAGAAGCAGGGGATTTTTGGGGTCCTGGCGGCGGGTCGCCACCAGGAGCTCGTAGGCCCCCCGGGCATCCCCCAGGCGGTAGAGAGCCAGGGCCAAGCCAATCACCGCCCCGACGCCGGGCCGGGGCACTTTGGCCAAGACGTCTGCCGCCCCGGCGGGATTATTTTCCTGGAGATGCACCCAGCCCAGGACGGTGAGAGCCAGGGCGTGCCCGGGCTCCTGCCGGAGCAGGGCCTCGGCCGCGGCCCGGGCCTCGTCCAGACGCCCCTGATCATACAAGGCGGCAGCCTCTCCGGTGAGGCCGGCCCGGGTCAGGGGAAAATCCCGATAGCTGAAGATGCCCGGATAATAAAGGGACCATTGTACTGCGTCGTCGGGGGTGAGGACTACCCGTTTGGTGGGCGCCTGGCCGGGCCGGGTAAGGCCCTCCTCGCCGGCCTGCAGGGTGAGGGAGCCGAAGGGATTGGCCAATTGCAGCCGGCCCTGGAGCAGGATGAGGGAGGTGGTGCCATCCGGGCTGACCCTCAGGCTGAACTCGGTGCCCCTTATGCCGGCGGTGACTGTGGGGGTCTCCAGCTCGAAGCGGAAGGTCTCCCGGGCGTTGCGGAGCCAGACCTCCCCTTGGGGCACCCGATACTGGCTGGCGGCGGCCTCCGCCTGGGTCGCGGGCACGATCTCGGCCCATCTAAGGCGCGGCGAGGGCAGGACGCTCCGCAATTCCAGGAGGGTGTGTTCGTGGAGCTTGAGTTGGCTTTCATCGGCCAGGAGAAGGGCGGCCCGGGAGGAGGCGCCGGTCTTGATGACGTCCCCAGCAAAGAGGGCGATCCCCGCTTCCGGCTGTTCCCAGGCCGGGGAGGCGGCCCGCTTCACCAGGACCTCGCCCCGAAATTCGACGAGGCGGCCGGCCAGCGGCGGGCCGGCGGCGGCGACGGTTCCCAGACCTACCACCAGGCCGGCCCAGATAAGTCCGGCCACCCACAGCCACCGCCGCTTGGCCTCCATGGGCTCACCTCGTGGCGGGGAGTTGACAGCTCACCGGCAAAGCGAGGCTATTATAGCAATGAGCAGAAAAAACCAGGAGCGATTGTTGGAAGGCTTTTTCAACTTCTTCCCTTTAAAACCAACGGGAGAGGGGGCCAGAAGTCGCAACCCCTGCCCCCTCTCCCACACCCTCTCCCCCCCACCCCGTAAAGGGGGATGGGAGGGGAGTCTGAGGGGAGGGCGGGGAAGCCACTGCTCCCCCGGCCCTCCCCTCAGCTACCTCTACGCCGCAGTTCACTTAATGCGCGCCGGGGAAGAAGGTGTAGCTGATCCAGACCAGCAGCCCCAGGGCCAGGACCCCAAGCCCGACGCTCCAGGAGATCAGTTGTTTCTCCACCGGCAGCAGGGGTTCGTACTGCGCCTCCATCTGCTCCAGTTCGCTCACCAGCCGGGGTTCCTCGGCTGCCGCCGGCTCCGGGCTGGGCGTTGCCAGATTTTTTTCCATGACGGCCATGATTTTTCTCCTTTCCGGTTTATCCGCCGATGATCGGGGGCTTGACCCCGTGGAAGAAGATCCAGGAGATGGCCAGGCCCACCCAGATGATGAAACCGAACAGGCACACCAGATAGACCACCGCCAGCCGGCCGATGCCTTCCTCCCAGAGCTTCTTAAAGTTGGAGACCACCCCGATGGTGAAGAAGGTCATGGCAAAGAAGATCTGCCGGAAGACATTGCTCTCCGCGGTGGCGACTTTGGCGGTCTTGATGAGGGAGGGAACCGAGGCGCAGATAATCAGGAAGATGATGAAGGTGAAGGCATACCCTAAAACGAACTTGGGGAAGCGCTCCCAGATCTCCCGAACCCGCACCTTGTCGCCGGGCTTGCATTCGATCTTGGCGCACCAGACGATGGCCAGGATGAAGGCCCAGATGCCGATGAAGACGTCGATGAACACCTTCACCGTGGTGGTGGTCATGAGGATCCAGCCGTCTTTGTAGTTGATGCCCGCCTCGGCCAGGGCCTTGGCCCGGATGAGGCCGTCCACGATGGCCCCGCTGGCCACCGCGGCGCCGTCGGTCTTGACCGCCAGGCCCATCCAGGCGCCGGCCACCATGGGCTCGGTCCACAGGGCCACCTGGGCCAGGAAGGGCAAGAGCAGCAGCTCCACCACCGCGAAGATCACCACCAGGGAGGAGACCATGATGGGCACCACCGGCCGGGCCCGGATGGCGCCGCCGGTGGCGATGGCCGCGGACACCCCGCAGATGGAGATGCCGGAGGCCAGAGGGGCGGCCCATTCCTTGCTGAACTTGAAGTATTTGCGGGAGACAAAGTAGACGATGGCCCAGTAGATGAGGTAGGCCTCCACGATGGCGCACAGGCCCCGGAAGAGCACCGCCGAGGCCAGCCCCAGGGCCTCCGCCGCCTTGACCCCCAGCCCGGCGCCCATGATGACGATGGCGGTCTTGATGTAGAGCTCCGGCCGGGTGGCCTCCTTCAGGGTGTCAGAAAACCCGGGGAAGAAATTCCCCACCACGAGCCCCACGATGAGGGCCAGGATATAGCCCGCCTCGCCGGTGAGGTTCAGGGACCAGCCGATGCCCAGGCTCTTGAGCTTGTCGGGGGTGGCGGCCACGTATGCATAGTGGCCCAGCACCCAGCAGACCATGCTGATGGCGAAGACCAGGGTGAAGGCCATCTGGAATTTGCCCAGATCCACCTTCAGAGCCCGGGCGCCGATGCCCATGATGAACACCAAAAAGAGATAGGTGAGGAAGAGCGCCGTCAGGCCCGAAATGCCCTTCAGGTCCTTGCTCACTGCGCCCATGCTTTGGGTGATGTCGGTCCAGACATTCACCTTCCAGCCCCAGCCCAGAAGGTCGAGACCGACGAAGACTCCCAGGGACAGCACAAAGATGAACAGTCCCAGCCACAGGGAGAGCCAATCCTCGCTGATGCCTGCGTTTTTCTCCGCCATGAGATGAACTCCTTGAAAAAATTAATGAAATAAAGCCTGACCTGCCATGTCCTGTCTTGCCGGCGCCCACCTCCTCAATAATGAAATTTTGAAGTCTCCCCCGGCCAGAGCGGCCTTTTCCAGCTTTGTCTAGGGCTTAAGCAAGGGGAGTGCCAGCCCGTGGGCAGGCAGGGGTCTTGGAAAATATATGTATTTCCAGCTAGATAAATAGTAAACCGTACCGGGAGGGCTACCCGAAAGTGCCTCCTTCAGGAGGCAGTGGCTCCCGGAGGTGGCACCAGAAAAACGGGTGGCGTATAATGCAGGCAGGTCAGCAGCAGGGGTAGGGGGTCAGGAGGCCCCCTCTTCTACACCCTCTTCCCTTCACAGTAGGATCAATGTGGGGAGGCGGGCGGCCCCGGTCTTCCGCTCCCTGCCTCAGAAATCACGCCCGCTACCCCCTGGTGGCGGCCGGGCGGCCCCGAGGTCGCCGTCAGGAGCTCCCATGTCTGAGCTTCCCCTCCCGGACGCGGTGCCGCCGCGGTCATCCCCCTCCTTCGGCCTGCAGAAGAAATTCCTGGTGGGCGTCGGTTTCCTGTTCCTCAGCTTCTGCATCCTCCTGGCCTGGCTCATCTACCGCCACGAGAGGAACCTCCTGGAGGAGGCGGCTTACGAGAAGGCGGAAATGGTGCTGGCCGCGGCCGAGGCGAGCCGGCACTACATCCAGGAGGTGCTGCGGCCCAAGATGTTTGAGGTGGTGGGCAAAGACGGCTTTGTCCTGGAGGCCATGTCCACCTCCTTTGTCAGCCGGGCGGTCATGGACCGCTTCCGCCACACCCTGCCGGACTACCAATACCGCCGGGTGGCCACCAATGCCCGCAATCCGGCCTATGCCCCCCGGCCGGTGGAGCAGGGCCTGATCGAGTTTTTCGCCGCCCACCCCCAGGAGAAGAGCTGGCAGGGCCTGGTGGAGCTCCACGGCCAGGCCCATTTCCTTTATGCCCGGCCGGTCTTCTTCGACCGCTCCTGCCTGCATTGCCACGGCGACCCCAAAGATGCGCCTGCCGCCCTGGTGGAGCGCTACGGCCGGGAGCGGGGCTTCGGCCACAGGGAGGGGGAGATTGCCGGCATCAGCGCGGTGACCATCCCGGTGGAGGTGGCCCTGGCCGCCATCCAGGGCCGGGCCTTTGGAGTCTTCGGCCTCAGCCTCTTTGTCCTCTCCCTTTTGTTTGTGGGCATCAATTTCTTCTTCAACCGGGTGGTGGTGCACAACCTGCGGGATCTTCTGAATATCTTCCGGGTGGGGCTGAGGGATGACAAAGAACTGGAGCTCCTCAGCGAAGCCCAGGCCAAGGACGAGCTGGGCGAGCTCACCGTCGCCGCCCAGGCGCTGGTGGGGCATCTGGGGGATACCCGGAGGCAGTTGGAGGAGTATGCCCACAACCTGGAGGGCATGGTCAAAAGCCGCACCGAGGCCCTGGAGACGTCCCGGCGGGCCCTGCAGACCCAGGTGGCGGAACGCAACCGGGAGCTGAAAACCCTCACCACCATCGCCGAGCTGGTGACCCAGGCCGGCAGCATCCGGGAGATCTTCCCCCGCGTGCTCATCCACACCCTGGCCCTGATCCCGGCCCGGGGGGCGGCCCTGTATCTGCTGCAGGACCACCCGGCCCGCCTGGAGCTGATGTGCCAGGAGAACGCCGCCGGCCTTTTGCCCCGCCTGCTCTTAGAGGGAGACGACCCCACACCCGCCGCCGGTGACGCGGCCCGGGAGCTGGCCGAGTCCTTGCGGGCCGCGGTCTCGGGCCGCATGAGCTTTTTTTCCTGCCCGCACCAAGGCGACAGCTGCCTCAACACGCCGTTGCTCTGCCGCGGCCGGGTTCTGGGGGTGATGACCTTCGTGGAGGTGGTGTTCACCGAGCTCACCCCGGAGCGCCGGGAGCTGCTGCAGGCCATCGGGCATCAGATCGGCGTCACCATCGAGAGCCTTCAGAGCCTCACCAGCCTGGCCCAGAGCAAGGAGCTCCTGCAGACGGTCTTTGACGGCATCACCGATATGCTGGTGCTCCTGGACCGCCAGCTCCGGGTCAAGATGGTGAACCGGGCCTATCTGGATTATTTCGGCCTGCGCCTGGAGGACATCCTGGAGCAGCCCTGCCGTCTGACCCAGCCCGGCAATTCTGCCGATCTTCTGGCCCACCGCCAGCCCGTGACCGCGGAGATGGACGGGCCCGAGGGGCGCCGGCTTCTAGTGCATACCTACCCTCTCCTGGATGAGCGGGGCGAGGTCACCGGTCTGGTGCGCTACGCCAAGGACGTCACCGCCCAGAAGCAGGTGGAGGAGCGCATCCGGCAGACGGAGAAACTGGCGGCCCTGGGACAGCTGGCCGCCGGGGTGGCCCACGAACTGAACAACCCCCTGGGGGTGATCTTGTGCTACGCCGACCTGCTCAGGCGGGAGCTCTCCCAGGCCAAGGAGGCGGCGGCGCTTCAGGACCTGGCCACCATCGAAAAGCACGCCCGCAGCTGCCAGCGCATCGTGGCGGATCTCCTCAACTTTGCCCGGGGCCAGGAGACCGCCAAAACGCGCACCGCCTTGAACCCCACCATCACCGAGGTGGTGCAGATGGTGGAGCACCAGTTCCGCCAGCACTGCACCATCGAGCTGGACCTGGACCCCGCCATCCCGGAGATGGAGCTGGATGCGGACAAGATGCGCCAGGTGTATCTCAATCTGCTGATGAACGCCCGGCAGGCCCTGAAAAATACCGGGGTGATCCGCATCAGCACCCGCTATCTCCAAGAGGCCGGGCTGGTGCAGATCACTTTCTGGGACAACGGCCGGGGCATTCCGCCGGAGATCCGCAGCAAGATCTTTGATCCCTTTTTCAGCACCAAAAAGACCGGGGAAGGCACGGGGCTGGGACTGTCGGTGAGCTACGGCATCATCAAGGAACATGGCGGGGACATCCAGGTGGAGAGCGAGCCCGGCCGCTGGACCCGGTTTACCATCACCCTGCCCGTGTCCACCTCCCGGGGATAACGCTGATGACCACGGACCGACTGCTCATTGTGGACGACGAAGTGGACATGCTGGAGGGCTTGCGGCGGCTTTTGGCCTACGAGCTCACCGAGGTGGAGATTCTCACCGCCTCCCGGGGACGGCAGGCCCTGAAGCTGGTGCGCCGGGAGCCGGTGGACCTGGTGCTCCTGGACATCCGCATGCCGGAGATGGACGGCCTGGAGGTTCTGGAGCTCCTGCGCCGTGAGGACCCCCACCTCACCGTCATCATGATGACGGCCTACGGCAGCATCGCGGTGGCGGTGGAGGCCATGAAGCACGGGGCCTACGATTTCATCACCAAGCCCTTTGAGCGGGACGCCCTGGTGCTCACCGTGAAAAAAGGCCTGGAGCGCAGCCGCCTCCTCAGGGAGAACCGCCGCCTGCGCCAGCACCTGGGGGAGGGCGCCACCTTTCAGGGGCTGGTGGGGCAGTCCCCGGCCATGCGCCGGCTGTATGAACGCATCCAGGCAGTGGCGGCCACGGATTACACCGTGCTCATCCGGGGGGAGAGCGGCACCGGCAAGGAGCTGGTGGCCCGGGCCATCCATGCCTTAAGCCGCCGGGCCGGCCGGCCCCTGGTCACCGTCAACTGCCCCGCCATCCCGGAGCATCTCCTGGAGAGTGAGCTTTTCGGCTACCGGAAAGGGGCCTTCACCGGCGCCGACCGGGACCACCCCGGCCTTTTTCAGGAAGCCCACGGCGGCACCCTGTTTCTGGATGAGATCGCCGACATCGCGGTGCCGGTGCAGACCAAGCTTCTGAGAGTCCTGCAGGAGCAGGAGATCAAGCCGTTGGGGGCGCAGCGGGCCCACAAGGTGGACGTCCGCATCCTGGCCTCCACCAACCAGGACATCGAAGCCAAGATCCGGGAGCGCTCCTTCAGGGAGGACCTCTATTACCGGCTCAACGTGGTGACCCTGACCACGCCGCCTTTGCGGGAGATTGCCGAGGATATTCCTTTATTGGCGGAGCATTTCGCCCGGCTGGCCGCCGCCGAGCTGGGCTACCCCGGGAAGCGCTTTGCGCCGGAGGCCCTGGACTTGCTTTCCCGCCGGGCCTGGCCGGGAAATGCCCGGGAACTGCAGAACTTTGTGCGCCGGCTGGTGATGTTCTCCCCCCAGGAGGTGATCAGCGCCGAGGAGGTGGCCCACCTGGGGGGCCCGGCCTTGCCAATTTCCAATGCCGCCATGTCTGAGCTCCCCGCCAACGGCGACATCCTGAGCTACAAGCCGGCCAAGGAGCGGCTGGTGCAGGACTTCACCCAGGCCTATGTCATTGACCTGCTTCAGAAAACCCGGGGCAATGTCTCCCAGGCGGCGGCCATCAGCGGGTTGGGCCGGGCTTCTTTCCAAAAGATCCTGCGCCGCCTGGGGATCAAGCCGGAAGATTACCGGGGAAGGTGAAATCAGAGGCGCGGTGGCGAAGACGGCGGTCCCCCTATTTCCTGGGCGGTTCATCCTATGGAAGGGATGACCTGGATCTCCTCCGGGAGCCAATTTTGTCGGTTCGCTTCAACTCCGGAGCTTTCAGGCCGCTCCCGCCATGGCGCCCCGACCCGCAGCAGTGAGGCTCCTCCGGGCGGGTCAGCAGCAGACCGGCGTCAACGGCTCTTTCGCCTCTGCGGCTGAACGGATTCCTGCTCCTCCCCTTCGTCTTCCGGCTCAACGCCGAGCACCCGGCCGTTGCCCGCGTCCACCTTCACCTCCAGGCCGTTACTCAAAAGCAGGCGGTACACCAGGCAGCCATCCTCGTTTTCCAGGGCCAGGGCCTTGACCCGGGCCCCGGGATAGGCGCTCAGGGCGGCGGCTATGGCCTTATCCGCGGAAATGCGGGCCAAAGGCGTGAGGTCCGCCGGCTCCGGGACCGGCACCTTGATGCTGCAGGCAGGGGGAAAAAGGGGTGGGGCAGCCGGCCCCGCAGAGAAAAGGGGGGGCATCCCTGCGAAGCCGGCTCCCACGGGGAGGAGAGCCGCGAGCCAGGCCAGCATCATCCTTCCCAAGCCCGGCCGGCCGAAATACTCTCTCATGGGGTGAGTCCCGAAAGGGTCGCCGCACTCAGTAGTTGGTGCGGCTGCCGCGTCAATTGCCAAACATGCTGGCGTCCCGGGAAGCCTTCCAGTCCGGCAGGATGGAGCCGTTCTGGCCATGCACCGACATCTGGGTGATCACCGCCCCTTTGTAAAGCAAGGGGACCTTCCAGTCGCCCTTCTTGCCCAGCCAGGCGGCGCCCACCTGCAGGTTACTCACCACCCCTTGCACCACCTTCACGGCCTGCTCCGGGGTGACCGTGAGCTTCTGGACCCCTGGTTTCTGTCCCTTGGTGAGGATCTCCCCGGTGGCGGGATGCAGCCGCACCCGGGCGACAATCTTGCCCTCCAGCATGAGCGGCACTTCCAGTTTGGTATCGCCCTGTTTGCCCTGCTTGGTGAAGGGCTTCCCCACCGTCAGTTTAGGGACGGCCGCCGTCACGGTGGCTTTGGCCTGCTCTGCGGTGATGACGGGCGGAACCTGGGGACCCCCGCCCTTTTTCTCTTTTTTGGCCCAGGCGGCCCCGGTGACCAGCAAGGTCAGGGCCGCCACCCCGATGACGAGGCGAGCTGCAGTTCTCATGAGGATTCCTCCTTATGGTGCCGGATATGTTGTCTCTGATAATAACGGAGCAAGATTACCCCAACCTTTCCACAGCATTACAGATAAGTAAGGTTGACATTGAGGGGCGGGGAAGCGCGGATCCCCGCCCCTGAGCCACCTTCAGGTCATTTCTCGCTCTTCCGGCCTTCCCGATGTCCCTCCTCTTCTTCCTGCTCCTGATGCACCACCTGGCCGGTGCCGGCGTCCACCTTGAGTTCCAAGCCGTTGCTCAGCTCCACCGCATACACCAGGCAGCCGTTTTCGTTTTCCAGCTCCACCTTCTTCACCTGGGCGCCCGGATAGGCGGCCTGGGCGGCGGCCACGGCCTGGTTGGCGGTGATTTTGGCCAGCGAGGCCAGATTGGCCGGCTCCGGCTCCGGCACTTTGATGCTGCACTCATACCGGGGGAACTGCCCCCCTTGCCCGGTTGCGGCCCCCACCGTGGGCCCCAGGGCCACAAGCGCCAGGAGAGCCAGACAAACTCCACTCATGTGCAACCACTTCCTGTCCATCAGGTTCCTCCTTCTGCACCCGGGGGATTTGGTTTTATGACTTGCGGGTGCTTCTGGAGGTCATGATAAAGAGAGAAACTTGCCCCAACCTTTCGGCAGAATTACAGATAAGAAAGGTATGTGGCCGGTCGAAAGTCAGGCGGGGAGATAGACCACAAAGCGGGAGCCTTGCTGCGGCGCGCTGGTCACCGCCACCCGGCCGCCGTGGGCCTGGATGATGGCCTGGACCAGGCTGAGCCCCAGCCCCAGACCCCGCTGGGCCCGGCTGTGATCGCCGCGATACAGCCTCTCCCAGATTCTCGGCAGGTCTTCCGGGGCTATCCCCACCCCGGTGTCGTGCACGGCCACCCAGACCTCCTTCCCGTCGCGCCCGGCGCTCACTTCGATCCTGCCCCCTGCCGGGGTGTATTTGACGGCGTTGTCCACCAGGTTGGCCAGGGCCTGCCTGAGCCGGGCGCCGTCGGCGGTGACTCTGAGGTCCGGAGGATAGCTGGCGACCAGGGCCACCTCCTGGTCTTCCGCCACGTGGGCATAGAGGTCCATGACCTCGGCGAGCAAGGCGGCGAGATTCACCTCCGCCAGCCGGAGCCGCATCGTCCCGGCCTGCGCTTCGGCAATGTCCATGAGGGTGGTGAGGAGGGTGGAGAGCCGTTCGGC
This sequence comes from Desulfobaccales bacterium, assembly GCA_037481655.1. Taxonomy (NCBI): domain Bacteria; kingdom Pseudomonadati; phylum Thermodesulfobacteriota; class Desulfobaccia; order Desulfobaccales; species Desulfobaccales bacterium. The sequence continues at coordinate 38,380 of JBBFLF010000019.1, forward strand.
TTCCTCCAGACAATCGGCCAGAGCCTCCTTACAGGCGCCCGGCTGCTCCGGGGCCTGCAACGCCGCCTCGGCCACGCCCCGAAGCCGGGCCAAGGGGGTGCGCAGATCGTGGGCCACATTGTCCAGGGTCTCCCGCATGCCGGTCATCAAGGCCTCGATCCGGTCCAGCATCCGGTTGAACAGTCGGGCCAGCTCGTCCAGTTCATCGCCGCTTCCCTGGGTGGGGGCCCGGGCCGCCATACTGCCCGTGGCGGTGATGGTCTGCACCGTGTCCAGGAGGTGCCGCAGGGGCCGAAGCGCCCGGCCGGCCAGAAAGTGGCCGCCCAAAAGGCCCATCAGGAGGATGGGGAGGGCCACGCCCGCGGCCACCCGGCGGAAATTCTCCAGGACCTCCTCCCGGTCCCCCGAATTTTTCCCCACCTGCAGGATAAAGGCATCGGGAAGCCTGACCGAGGCGATCTCCAGGACATCCTCCTCCTTGGGTGCCTGAAGCCGCAGCCACTCCCGGAATTGACCGGGGCCTTCCAGGCGGCTTAGGTCAAAATCCGCCCATTGGTCGGGTAAGTGCAAAAAAAGGGTCTGGTTTCCCGGCCCGGCCAGCCGCACGAAAAAGAGGTTGGGCTTGCCGGCGGATCTCTCAAACTTGAGGGCGTTTCGGAGGGCAATGAGTTTCCCGGCCTTGTATTGGGCCTGATACTCCTTGAGGGCGGCCAAAATCTGCTGGCGGTCCTGTTGCCGCAAAGAGGAGGAGAGCAGGACATAGGCCAACAGCAGGAGGGCCAGGCACCCCAAGCAAAAGACGGCGGAAAACCATAAGGTGAGCCGGACGCTGATTCTCCGGCGGAGGTGGCTAAGGAAGTTTAAGGACATACCCCACCCCCCGGACGGTGTGGATCAGCTTGGGCTCAAAGTCCCGGTCCACCTTGTTCCGGAGGCGGCACACCAGCACGTCCACCACATTGGTCTGGGGGTCAAAGTCCAGTTCCCAGACATGCTCCAGGATCATGGTCTTGGAGACCACCCGGCCGGGGTGGCGCAGGAGATATTCCAGGAGGGCAAACTCCCGGGGCTGCAGGGGGATTTCTTTCCCGCCCCGCATGACCTTGCGGCTCAGGAGGTCCAGGGACAGGTCCCCCAGCTCCAGCCGGGTGGCCTGGGGGGCGCCGCCGGCCCGGCGGAGCAGGGCCTGAATCCTGGCCAACAGCTCGGAGAAGGAAAAGGGCTTGGTGAGGTAGTCGTCGCTGCCGCTCTGCAGCCCCCTGACCCGGTCGTCCACGCTGCGTTTGGCGCTCAGGATGATGACGGGCAAGGCGACCTTCTGCCGGCGCAGCTCCTCGATCAGGCTCAGGCCGTCCAGCTTGGGGAGCATGAGGTCAATGACCGCCGCGTCATAGGGCTCGGTCAGGGCCAAGTGCAGGCCTTCCTGTCCGTCTGCGGCATGATCCACCGCATACCCCGCCTCCTTCAGGCCCTTGACGACAAAGGAGGCGATTTTGGGGTCATCTTCCACCACCAGGATGCGCATACTTGATTATCGCTTGTGACTTTGAGGGTGGGCAAGGCAAAAATCCGGACGGTTTTGGGGAGGGCCGGTATGCGGGAGAGGGAAGCCGTAGCCGTCACAGACTCCGGAAATGACCGGACCATCCTCCGGCCAAGGGGAGGAGGGAACCGCAACTTAGAAGCACCACCTGAGGGTGAGCCATGACTGACCCCAGACTACCCAAACAAAAAGGCCGACAGCTTTACCCCTGTCAGCCCTGCCATTTCTGCCACTTTCTGGTGGAGATGAGGGGATTTGAACCCCTGACCTCCTGCATGCGAAGCAGGCGCTCTTCCAGCTGAGCTACATCCCCACAAATTTTTATTATGCCCGGAAAATCGGCGCTGTCAAGGGATTTCCCGGCCCGAGCGGACGGCCTGGCCTTACCGCCCTTTACAGGTCAATGAAGCGCACGAAATTCTCCAGGGGTTCCCGGGTGGTGCGGAAGGCGTTGGCCGGGGCCGCCGGGTCCGGGTAGCCCAGGGCGATGCCCACCACCAGGCGGTGGGTCGGGTCCAGATTGAGGTGCTCCCGCACCAGATCGGGGTAGTGGGCGAGCTGCGCCTCGATACAGGTCCCCAGCCCCTGGGCGTGGGCCGCCAGCGCAATGGCATGGGTGATGGCCCCCAGGTCAAACATGGTGTAGGGCACCGGGAGGTCCCCCCGGAAAAGGACAAAAATCACCACCGGCGCGCCGTAGGCCCGGGTCATGTGGATCAGGTGGGCCCATCGCCTTTCCTTGTCCTCCCGGGCAATGCCCATGGAGCCGAAGAGTCCGGCGGCGCAGGCCATGTAGCGGGCCCGGTACTCATCCGGGAAGGTCTCGGGCATGGGCACATCGGGGGTGGGAGGGACCTTGCGGGCAAAGCGCTCCACCAAGGCCTCGGCCAGACGGCGCCAGGTCTCGCCGCCCACCACCGCCAGCTCCCAGGGCTGGGTGTTGCCCCAGGAAGGGCTCCAGCGGGCCGCCTCGAGGATGGCCAAGATCACTTCCCTGGGCACCGGGGTGCTAAGAAAGGCCCGGATGCTGCGCCGGGTGGTCAGGGCATCCCGCACCTCCATGTCCCGTCCTCCTTTGAGTGATCTTTGAGGGGAGGGCTGGGGGACCATGGGCCCCCCACCCTCCCCTCAAACTCCCCTCCCATCCCCCCTTATGGGGTTGGGGGAGAGGGTTTGGGAGAGGGGGCAGGGGTCTACGACCCCTGGCCCCCTCTCCCATAGTCCAATTGTCACCATCTTATGGATAAAACAGCAGACGGAAATAGAGCACCACCGGCCCGGCAAAGACCAGGCTGTCCAGGCGGTCCAGGATGCCGCCGTGGCCGGGCAAAAGCCCGGAGGCGTCCTTCACCTGGGCCAGGCGCTTGAGCATGGACTCGAAGAGGTCCCCCAGCACCCCCACCACCCCCAGGATCAGGGAAAGGATAAGCAGCTGGCCCCAGGCCACCTGGGGCAGGAACCTCCCCCCCAGCACCAGGCCCGCTGCCAGGCTGGCCAGGAGCCCCCCCAGGGTGCCCTCCCAGGTCTTGCCGGGGCTCACTTTAGGGGCGAACTTGTGCTTCCCCAGCGTGCGGCCGGTGTAAAAGGCGCCGGTATCACCGGCGAAGATGACCAGCAGCAGCCATAAGAGCCACCACTCGCCCTGGGGGAGGAGGCGCAACCACACCAGATGCCCCAGAAGAAAAGGGAGATAAAGCAGGGCCAGGGCGGTGGCGCCCATCTCCGCTAAAGCGGCAGGCGAGCGGCCGTAGGTGATCAGATGCCCCGCCAGCAGCAGAAACAGGCAGCCCGCCAGAAACATCAGGGGCAAAAGGGGCGCCGCCGCCATAGCTCTCCCGGGGGCCAGGGCGAAGCCCGCCAGGAGGAGGAATCCCAGGGCCACTGTCTCCAGCCGCAGCATGCGGCCGGAGGCCGGCAGGAGGAGGGCCCCCAGCTCCCACAGGCCCACAGAGCAGACCAGGGCCGCCAGCAGCAGGAACAGCCAGGGGCCGCCCTTCAGCAGGATGAGCAGGAGAAGGGGCAGGGCGACGATGGCCGTGAGCCAGCGTTGTAAATGCAGCGGTAACCTCCGGAATGTTGGTAAAGCATCCCTTTAAGCGAGGGTCACTTCACCTTGATGAAGGGGTATTTTTCCCGCATCTCCCGGGTGATGAGGGTGAGGCCGCACTGGTTGTGCAACAGCTCCACCAGGAGGATGGCCTCCGGCTCCTTGAAATCAATGCGGCCGGGGGTGCCCCGTGCAGCCAGGGCCTCCAGGAGATGGCGGTCCAGGTCCTGCTCCACCTCCTGGCTGTGGATCTCCCCTTTGTGGCCCCGGCGCTTGACCCGCACGTAGAAGGCTTTGCCCGCCAGGTCCGGCACAAAGGCCAGAGCCGCCTGGTGCAGGCGCTCTTTCAAGTTCTCCAGGGTGAAGGGGAAGATTTTCCGCACCGGGGTGGCGGTGCTGAGGAGCCGGGAAAAGAAGGGCTGCTCCTGCCAGCGTTGCCGCAGGGTCTCCAGGAAGGCGTCCGGGTCCGGGACCCTGCCGATGAGCACCTCCCGGAAGCCGCTGGGGTGAAACTCCCCCAGGTCGGAGAGCTCCCGGAGCAGCCGCATCTCCTCACCCATCTGGCTGGTGACCACCACGTTCCAGTCCTTCATGTGCCACCTTGCGTCCTTGCTCCCGGAGGGGGTTTGCTGATATAGTAACACCAAACCACCCTGTCACCAAGAGGTCGACCATGTTCGGCTATAACTGGGGTCCCATCCTCATCATCCTGCTCATCGTGCTCATCCTCTTCGGCCCCCGGCGCCTGCCGGAGCTGGGAGAGAGCATCGGCCGGGCCATCAAAAGCTTCAAGAAGGCCCACGACGACGCCGACCAGATCACCAAAACGGAGGAGAGCGCTCCCGGCGCCCAGGCGCAGGCGCCCACCTGCCCCAACTGCCAGAAGCCGGTGGGCGGGGATTTCGCCTTCTGTCCTCACTGCGGCCACAAGCTCAAGGCCTAAAAGGGTGCGCCCCCGGTCATGTTCGGCATCAGCTTTGAGGAACTCCTGGTTCTGGCGGTCCTCACCCTCATCCTCTTCGGGCCCGAGAAGATGATGGAATACGCCGCCAAGGCCGGCCGCCTGGTGGCCAAGGCCAGGCGGCTGAGCGAGGAGCTGGTGCGCCAGGTGCGCCAGGCCGGCTCCGAGTATGTGGAGCCCATCAAGGAGCTGCGCCAGGACCTCATCGCCCCACTCACCCCGCCGGACCACCGGGCCTCGCCGCCTCCCTCCCCTTATCCCGACCTCAATTACTGCCCTCACTGCGGCAGCCGGCAGGAGGCCAACTTCACCTTCTGCCCCCAGTGCGGCGCCCGCCTGAAATGAGCCGGCCATCGGGCTGAAATTTGTGCAAATAGCTGTGGGCGAGGGAGCCAGGGATCATGGACCCCTGCCCCCTCTCCCACGCCCTCACCCCCAACCCCATCTAGGGGCGTGGGAAGGGAGCTTGAGGGGAAGGCGGGGGAGCCACCGCTTCCCCCGGCCCTTCCCTCACAATTCTCTTTCGGCACCAGGCGGACCGCGGACTACAGCTCCACCACTTCCGAGTCCACCGGCTCCCCCATGAACAGGCCCGCCAGCCGGGCGAAGCGGGGGGTGAGGTCGGTGGTGAGGTACCGCCGGGAGCCCCCCCGGCTGAGGCGGCACTCCATCTCGGGGTGACGCCTTAAGTAATCCACCAGTTTCACCGCCGACACCTGCCCGGAACACACCAGGTGCACCGCAGGCCCCATCTCTTTCCGGATCTTGTCCTTGAGGATGGAGTAGTGGGTGCAGCCCAAAATCAGGGTGTCCACCTGGGCGGCCTGGAGCGGGGCCAGATAGCGCCGGAGGATAAGGCGGGTGCCCTCCCAGTCCTGCTCCCCTTCTTCAATGAGGGGCACCAAGAGCGGGCAGGCCTGCTGATACACCTTGACGTGCGGGTCCAGCTTGTGCAGCTCCAGCTCAAAGGAGCGGGAGGTGACGGTGCCTTCGGTGGCAATCACCCCGATGCGCCGGCTGCGGGAGAGGGCCAGGGCCTCCTCCACCGTGGGGATGAGGACCCCCAGGACCCGGCGCTCCGGGTACCGGGCCGGCAGATAGCGCTGCTGGATGGTGCGCAAGGCCTTGGCCGAGGCGGTGTGGCAGGCCAGGATGATGAGCTCGCAGCCCTGGGCGAAGAGAAAGTCCACCGCCTGCTCGGTGAAGCGGTAGACCACCCGGTCGGAACGGGTGCCGTAGGGGATGCGGGCATTGTCCCCCAGATAGAGGTAATCATACTGGGGCAGGAGCTGGAGAAATTCCCGCAGCACCACCAAGCCCCCGAAGCCGGAATCGAAGACGCCGATCATCGCCAGACCTTCCCGGGATGTTTCACTGTGGCACAATTTTCAGGGGATGACAAGGCCCGGCCCGCCCTGTCAGGGCTCGGGGAAGAGGGTCCGGGGAAAGGGCAGGGTCCAGCACTTCAGGCCCCCTTTCCCGGATTTTTTAGGACGACAGCTTGAGCAAAGTGCCCCGGGCGCGGGCCCGATGCAGCACCACGCCAAGACCCACGTAACTTAGGGCCAGATAAACCAGGCTCTGGCTGAAGCCATAGAGCAGCGGGTGCGAGGAGGCGGCGGGGAAGCCGTAAAACTGGCGGAAATAGTCCAGGAAATGGGTGAGGGGCAGAAGCCAGGCCACCTGTTGTACCCCCTGGGGGAGCACGGTGACCGGGTAGTAAAGCCCACAGATGAGGAAGATGAGATAAGAGAAGGCCCAGGCCGCCACTTCGGCCCGGTGCCCGAAACGTAGCACCAGCAGGAGCACCAGCATGCCGATGATGGCGGCGTTGAGAAAGAGCCCGGCGAGGAAGAGCAACAGGCCCGCCACCCCCGGTCGCCCCAGATCCATACCGAAGAGCGTCTGGCTCAGCACCCCCATGACCACAAAGATGAACAGCCCCCGGATCAGCCCCGCCAAACCGGCCCCCATGACCAGGTGCGCCAGACGCACCGGCGCGATGAAGGCATGCTTCAGGCTCCGGGACCAGACATCATAAAGCAGCGAGTAGGACAGATCCAGCTGGGCGATCTGGATGGTGTTCATGGAGACCGCGCCGATGAGGATGAAGCTCACGGTGTCGGCATCCAGGTGGAGGAAGCGGGTGAGCAGGCCCACAGAGAGGATGGCCACCCCGGGCCAGAAGAGCATCTCAAAGACGGCAAAAACGTTGCGCCGGTTGACGATGAGGCTCCGGGCCGCAAAGGCCCAGAGCTGCTCCCATTCACTGCGCCAGCTCATGATACAGCTCTTCCAGGTCCGCCTCCTTGAGGCGCACTGAGACCGGAGGGGCCCCGTTGTGCTGCAGAAGCGCCAGCAGCGGCGCCAACCGCACCTCGGCCCGGTCCACAATCAGGGCCACCTGGGAGTCGGACACTTCGGCGGATACCACTCCCGGGAGCGCCCGGTAATCCAAGGCCGGGGCCGGCCCGGCAAAAGTGAGGCGCACCCGGTCCCCCAACCCCAGGCGGGCCTGCAGCTCCGGAATGCTGCCATGGACCGCCAGCACGCCATCCTTGAGGAATGCCACTTCCTGGCAGAGAAGCTCCGCCTCCCGGAGGTTGTGGGTGGTGAGGAGAATGGTGAGGCCCGATTCCCGGTTGAGGCGGGCGATCTCCTCCCGCAGGTGCTTGGCCATCTCCGGGTCCAGGCCGCTGGTGGGCTCATCCAAAAACAGGAGCTCCGGGTCGTTGATGAGGGTCTTGGCCAGCCCCAAGCGCTGCTTCAGGCCGGTGGAGAGATTGTCGAAGGTCACTCGGCGATGCTCCCGGAGCTCAAAGAGCTCCAGAAGCTCTTCCACTTTCTGCCGGAGACACCTGCCCCCCAGGCCGTAGAGGCGGCCGCAGAAGGCCAGGTTTTCCTCCACCGTGAGGCACCAGAGGAACTGGGCCCCGGCCGCGGCCAGGTTGATGCGCCGGCGGAGCTGATGGGCCTGGCGCACCGCATCCAACCCCAAAACCTCCACCCGCCCGGCATCGGGGAGAAGCAGGGTGGCCAGGATGGAGATGAGGGTGGTCTTGCCTGCGGCGTTGGGCCCCAGAATGCCGAAGATACCTCCCCGGGGCACCACCAGGTCCACGCCCTTCAGCACCACCTGCGGCGGCTTGAACCAGCCGGTGGGGAAGGCCTTGACCACTCCCTGGGCAACGATGGCCGGCGGCATGACGGGTCAGGTGAGGGAGGGAGGCCCCTCGGCCTCCAGTGAGTATGGCTGTGGGGGAGGGGGCTAAGGGCCGGTGGGCCCTTACCCCCTCCC
>JBBFLF010000020.1:0-9421 GCA_037481655.1 Desulfobaccales bacterium
GGGTGGGGGAGGGGGTAAGGGGCCACTGCCCCTTAGCCCCCTCCCCCACTCACTTACGTGCCCAAATCGTAAGAAGCCAGGTATTTTTCCTGTTCCGGGGTGAGGGTGTCGATCTCCACTCCCATGGCCGCCAGTTTCAGGCGGGCAATCTCCCGGTCGATCTCTTCGGGGACGGGGTAGACTTTTTTCTCGAATTTGTGGTGGTTTTTGAAGATGAACTCCGCCGCCAGGGCCTGGTTGGCGAAGCTCAGGTCCATCACCGCGCTGGGGTGGCCTTCCGCCGCGGCCAGGTTCACCAGGCGCCCCTCCCCCAGGAGGTAGAGCACCTTGCCGTCCGTGAGGGTGTATTCCTCCACCTGATGCCGGATGGGTCGCCGGGCTTTCGTGAGCTTTTCCAGGGCCTTGAGGTCGATCTCCACGTTGAAGTGGCCGGAGTTGCACAGGATGGCGCCGTCTTTCATCACCCGGAAATGCTCCTCCCGGATGACGTTGATGTCGCCGGTGACGGTGCAGAAGATGTCGCCCACTTTGGCGGCCTCCGCCATGGGCAGCACCTGGTAGCCGTCCATCACCGCCTCCAGGGCCCGAAAGGGGTTGACCTCGGTGACGATGACCCTGGCGCCCATGCCCTTGGCCCGCATGGCCACCCCGCGGCCGCACCAGCCGTAGCCCGCCACCACAAAGACGCTGCCGCTCATCAGGCGGTTGGTGGCCCTGAGGATGCCGTCAATGGTGCTCTGGCCGGTGCCGTAGCGGTTGTCGAAGAGGAACTTGGTGTGGGCGTCGTTCACCGCGATCATGGGATAGCGCAGCACCCCGTCCTTGGCCATGGCCTTGAGGCGGATGACCCCGGTGGTGGTCTCTTCCGTGCCCCCCAGGATGCCGTCCAGCAGCTCCTGGCGCTGGCTGTGGGCGGTAAAGACCAGGTCGGCGCCGTCGTCCATGGTGACCTGGGGCCGGATGTCCAGGGCGGCGTGGATGTGCTTGTAGTAGGTCTCGGCGTCCTCGCCCTTGATGGCGAAGGTGGGGATGCCTTCGTGGGCCACCAGAAAGGCGGCGGCGTCATCCTGGGTGCTCAAGGGGTTGCTGGCGCAGCAGCGCACCTCCGCGCCCCCGGTTTTCAGGGTCATCATCAGGGCCGCGGTCTCGGTGGTGATGTGGAGACAGGCCGCCAGGCGCAGGCCCTTCAGGGGCTTTTCCCGGGCGAAACGCTCAGCCACCTGCTTTAAGACCGGCATCTCCCGCATGGCCCACTCCACCCGGAGCTTTCCCTGGTCGGCCAGGCTCAGATCCTTGACATCATATTCCATGGGCACTCTTCCCATCGTGGCTGTAATGTGTGGGAGAGGGGGCCAGGGGTCATAGCCCCTGCCCCCTCTCCCAATCCCTCTCCCCCAACCCCTTAAAGGAAGTGGGGAAAGGAGTATGAGGAGAGGGCGGGGAAGCCGCTGCTCCCCCAGTCTCTCCCCTCAAGTTAAAACCTGGTTATGCGGAGCCCTGCGGCATCCGGGATCCCTCCACACAGTAGCCCGACCTCAGGAGGAAGTCACCGGCTTAGCCAGCGGCCTCAGGCCCGCCCGGTCCCGCAATTCCTCCACCTTGTTCAAGTATTCCCAGGTGAAATCCGGGTCGGTGCGGCCGAAATGGCCGTAAACCGCGGTCTTCTTGAAGATGGGCCGCTGCATGTCCAGATAGGCGATCATGGCCGCAGGCTTGAAGCTGAAGGTGGCCTTGATGATCTCCAGGAGCTTCTCATCCGGAATGACCCCGGTGCCGTAGGTGTAGACCATGATGGACAACGGATCAGGCAGGCCGATGGAGTAAGCCACCTGGACTTCGCAGCGCCGGGCCAGCCCCGCGGCCACCACGTTTTTGGCCACGTGGCGCAGCATATAGGAGGTGGTGCGGTCCACCTTGGTGGGGTCCTTGCCGGAAAAAGCGCCGCCGCCGTGGTAGCCCCGGCCGCCGTAGGTGTCCACGATGATTTTGCGGCCGGTCATGCCGCAGTCGGCCTTGGGGCCGCCCTCCACGAAGCGTCCGGTGGTGTTCACCAGGTATTTGGTGTCTTTGGTGAGGAGGTGCGGCGGGATGGTCTTTTTGATGACCTCCTCCACAATGGCCTCCTTGAGGTCGTTATACTTGATGTCCGGATTGTGCTGGGCGGCGATGACAATGGTGTGGATGTCTCTGGGGGTGTAGTCCTCGTAGCGCACCGTCACCTGGGTCTTGCCGTCGGGCCGCAGAAACGGCAGGGTGCCGTCCTTGCGCACCTTGGCCAGGCGCTCCGCCAGCCGGTGGGCATACCAGATGGGCATGGGCATGTAGTTTTCCGTGGAGGTGGAGGCATAGCCGAACATCAGCCCCTGGTCGCCGGCCCCCTGCTCCGGGCTTAAGCCCCGGCCCTCAATGCCGATGGCGATGTCCGGGGACTGGCGGTCGATGGACACCAGCACCGCGCAGGTCTCCCAGTCAAAACCCATGGAGGAGTCGCAGTAGCCGATCTCCTTGATGGTCTGCCGCACCACATCGGGGTAATCCACCCGGGCGCTGGTGGTGATCTCACCGGCGATGAGGGCCAAACCGGTGGTCACCAGGGTTTCGCAGGCCACCCGGGCATACTTGTCCTGGGCGATGATGGCGTCCAGGATGGCATCGGAGATCTGGTCCGCCACCTTGTCGGGATGACCCTCGGTGACCGACTCCGAGGTGAAGAGAAAATCCGCCATAGACATCCGTTGTACTCCTTTGGCTTAAAAAACTGCCGGCTCACACCCGGCTGAAAATCGAAGCAGTGGGAGAGGGGGCCAGGGGTTGCGAACCCCTCCCCCCTCTCCCACACCCTCTCCCCCAACCCCGTATAGATTTTTAGGGCGTTGGAAGGGGTAGAGGGGGGGTTAAACCTTCAGTGCTTCGGAAGACTGCGATCCCAAAACACTAAACTTATCGTAAATTCCTCAAAAAAACACAAGGATTTTTAGACATGTCCCCAATTGCCGGCGAAGTGCGGGCAAACCGGCACTCATCCTGGCGCCACCAGCGCCAATCCGAAAGCCGGGTGCCAATATGGTGGAAAAGTCGTGACGGCCCTTCAGGACACCTTGGTGACGGCCAGGTGTTCCTTGATGCGGTTGGAGGCGTCCACCAGCACAATCTTCGGCTGGTGCCGGCGGGCCTCCTCGGCCTCATAGACGGCAAAGGTGGCGATGATCAGGAGGTCCCCCACCTGGCCCTTGCGGGCCGCGGCGCCGTTGAGACAGATGACCCCGCTCCCCGCCTCCCCCTCCATGGCATAGGTCTGGAAGCGCTCGCCGTTGGCCACGTTGAAGACATGCACCATCTCATAAGGGAGAATGTCCGCCGCCCGCATGAGGTGGGCGTCGATGGTGAGGGAGCCCTCGTAGGCCAGATTGGCCTCGGTGACCGTGGCCCGGTGGATTTTGGACTTGAGCAGGGTGCGCTGCATGTCAGGGGCTCTCCTGGATCAGCAGATTGTCAATGAGGCGGGTGGTGCCCACAAAGATGGCGCCCAGCATCCGGGCGGCCCCCCGGAGGACCTCCACCTCGGCGAGGGTCTCGGGGTCCACCAGGCCCAGGTAGTCCAGGCGGGTGCCGGGGGTGGCGGTGATGATCTCCCGGGCGGCGGCCACGAGCGCCTCGGCCCGGCGCTCGCCCGACTGAGCCAGGTCCCGGGCGGCGCACAAACCACGATAAAGGCACAAGGCGCGCTGCCGTTCCTCAGGGCTGAGATAGGTGTTGCGGGAACTCATGGCCAGGCCGTCGGGCTCCCGGACGATGGGCTGGCCCACCACCTCCACCTCCAGGTCCAGGTCCCGGACCAGGCGGCGGATGACGGCCAGCTGCTGGTAATCCTTCTCCCCGAACACGGCCACGTGGGGCTGGACCTGGTGGAAGAGTTTCAGGACCACGGTGGCCACCCCCCGGAAGTGCCCCGGCCGGGAAGCGCCGCACCACCCCCGGCTCAGCTCCTCCACCGTCACATAGGTCTGGTAGCCGGGGGGATACATGTCCGTGGCCGTGGGGGTGTAGAGGACATCCACGCCCACCTGCCGGGCCAGCTCCGTGTCCCGGGCCAGATCCCGGGGGTAACGGTCCAGGTCTTCCGTGGGCCCGAACTGGGTGGGGTTGACAAAGAGGCTCACCACCAGCACCTCTCCCCGGGTGCGGCCGTATTCCATGAGACTCAGATGGCCCTGATGGAAGTAGCCCATGGTGGGCACAAAGGCAATGGTGCGCCCTTCCCGCCGCCACTGGCGGGCCTGGGCCTGCATCTCCTGGGGGGTGGCGATGAGGTGCATAAAAAAACCCGGACTGGTCTCCGGGTGAGGGTCTCGCGCCGTGAGAGTCTCAGTCCGCCTGCTGCAGATCCAAGCTCTATAATCGTTATTACCATAGGGCCGCGCCCGCTGTCAACGAAAACCTCACGGTGGGCGAGGAGATTGGGATCGCCCACCTCCGGCATCCTGCCCACACCTGACACTTATGTTGTTTTTTTTCCTGCCGAAGAATTGATGACGAGAAAATTTGCCAAGGAAACTCCGGTCATGCTCCTCTGCCGGCGGCCGATTTTTGCTGCGGACCTGAAGGTGTGGGCCTATGAACTCCTCAGGAGCGACGGCCCCTTGGCAAGCCCGGCACAGGCAGGAGAGGTGCGGGAGCTGCTGGCGCCGGAGATCTGGGGGCCGGGAAAGCCCCTGTGGCTTATGGTGTCGGGAGAGTTTCTCAAGCAGGGATTGGTCGCGGACCTCCCGGCGGCCCAGATCATCCTGGAGGTGGAGCCCCGAGCGCTCGAGGATCCTGAGGTGCGGCGGGGACTGACTGCCTGGACGGAAGCCGGCTACCGGTTGGCCCTGGGGTGGGTAGAGGAGCCCTCCGGGTCCGGGATGGACGGTCTCCCCCTTTCCCTCCTCAAGGTGGAGTTCGGGGCGCTTTCAGGGACTCGGCCTCCTGCCGGGCTTGCCGGCGCCGGGAACCGGCCCCTGACGCTGGTGGCGGCAGGCCTGACGCAGCCTGCGCAGTTCCGGGAGGCCCTGACGGCCGGCTTCACTTACGCCCAGGGGAGCTTTTACCGCCGCCGGGAGGAGGGATCAGCCCCCCGCACCCGGCGCTTTGCGGTCAATTACGTGAAAATTCTTAATGAATTGGGCCAGTCCAGCCTGAATTTCCCCCGCTTTGCCGCCCTCATCCAGAGCAACCCGCCGCTCGTGCATCGCCTGCTCAGTTATCTCAACTCCGCCTTCTTCGGCCTGCCCTGCCGGGTGCATTCGGTGGAGCAGGCGCTGTTGCTCCTGGGGGAGGAGGAGCTGCGCAAGTGGGCCGCCCTGGTGATCATTCACCACCTGGGGGAGGGGCACCCCGAAGAGCTCTTCCTGCTCTCCCTCATCCGGGCCCGGCTGGCGGAGCGCCTGGCACAGCAGGCCAAAATGGATTCCGCCTCCGAAATGTTTCTCATCGGCCTCCTCTCCCTTGTGGACGTTTATCTCGGACAGCCCCTGGAGGCTTTGCTGGCGGAACTGCCCTTGTGCCCGGTCATCCTGGACGCCCTTGCCGGGGCTCCCGGCCCCCAGCGGCGGCTGCTGGAGCTGGTCCTGGCCCTGGAGGAGGCAGACTGGGAAGGCACCCGCAAGCAGGCTGATAATCTGAGGCTCTCCGAAGCGGAGATCGCCGCGGCCTACCAGGAAGCCCTGAAGACCGCCGAGGCCGCCCGCCGGCACTGGCTGGGCTGAGCGCGAAAGAAAGGGCCGAGGGGTTCAGCGGGCGTCAGAGGGAACCGCCCGTCTCAGACGCTGCCACGGCTTCTTGGCCTTGGCCGCCGGCCCCATCGCTTTTTAACGATTGTCCCTCATCCCCATATAGTGTTCCGGCCGGGCAGCCTCAGGCCCCTCATCCTCCGAAAGCGGCTCTCCCCAGCCGCCTCCCCCCGGCGTGCAGATGGCAAGCAGGCTGCCGGCGGGCAGGGAGAGATTGACCTTGGCCGGGAGGACCTCCCGGCGGTCATCGGGCCAGGTGAGGCGATTCTCCCCGGGGGCTCCGGGGCCGCCGCCCGCCAGCCCGTAAGGCCCCCGGCGCCGCCGCTCGGTGAGGAGACTCACCGTGACCGGCAAGAGGAAGCGGAACTCCCGGATCAGCCCCAGACCCCCGGGATGCCGGCCAGAACCCCCGGAACCCTCCCTCAAGACGTAGCGTTCCAGCCGCACCGGGTAGTCATGCTCCAGCACCTCGATGGGGGTGTTCCGGGTGTTGGTCATGTGGGAATGGGTCCCGGAGAGGCCCGGGCCTGCCGGGCTGCCCCCCATGCCGCCGGCGATGGTTTCGTAATACGCGTATTCCCGGCCCTGATGCTCCCGGCCGCCGAAGGCCAGGTTGTTCATGGTGCCCTGAGAAGCCGCTGGGATCCGCTCTGGGAGTGCCTGGGCCAGGGCCCCGAAGACCACATCCACCAGCCGCTGAGAGGTTTCCACGTTGCCCGCCGCCACCGGCGCCGGATAGACCGGGTCCAAAAGGCTGCCCCGACGGGTGATGACCTTGAGGGGGCGGAAACACCCCTGGTTGATGGGATACTCCTCGGCCAGGAGGCACAGGAAAGCGTAATAACAGGCGGCCTCCACCACCGGCGGCACCGCGTTGACCCCGCCCGCGGCCTGGTCGCAGGTCTCCCGGAAATCCAAAACGACTTCCGGCCCGCGCACGGTGAGGGTGAGCCGGATGGCCAGGTCCTGATGCTCGTAGCCGTCATCGTCCAGGTAATCCTCGAAGCGGTAAACCCCATCCGGGATGGCAGCAATCTCCGCCCGCATGGCCCGCTCGGAGTACTCCAACAGCGCCCCGGCCATGTCTGCCAGCCGCTCCCGGCCATGCCGCTTCAGGAGTTCCTGAAGCCGCACCTGACCCCGGTGCAACGCCGCCAACTGGGCCGCCAGGTCCCCCCGGCGCTCCTCCGGGGCCCGCATCTTGGCCAGCAGCTCCGCAAGAAAGGCTTCCTCCATCACCCCGCGCCGGCAGAGATACGAAGGGGGGATGATCACCCCCTCCTCCCTCAGGTCCCGGGCCAGGGGCATGGAGCCGGGATGCGCCCCGCCCACATCGGCGTGATGGGCCCGGACCGCCAGGTAGAAGGCAGGGCCAAGGTTGTTGGGGGAGGGGGCTAAGGACCGCTGGCCCTTACCCCCTCCCCCAAGCCCCCTCCCCCAATCCCTTATGGGTGGAAGAACCTCGGTCAAGTCAGGCCCGCTGGCCCTGACTTGACCGACCTGTCCGCGGGTGGGGAGGGGGGCGTGAGGGGAAGGCAAGGATCCCTGGTCTCTGGCCCTCCCCCCATCTTCCTCATGCATCGCCGCCACCAGGGTGAGGTCCGGCAGGTGGGTGCCGCCCTGGTAGGGGTCGTTGAGGATCAGGACGTCGCCGGGCTCCAGGGGGAAATGAGGCAGAATCTGGGCCAGCGTGGCCGGCAGGGCCCCCAGATGCACCGGGATGTGGGCCGCCTGGGCCAAAAGCTCGCCCTGGGCGGTGAACACCGCACAGGAAAAATCCCGCCGCTCCTTGATGTTGGGGGAGAAGGCGCTCTTTTGAAGCACAATCCCCATCTCCTCCGCCACCGCGGCAAAGAGCTTGGCAAAGAGCGTCAGTTCCAGGGCCGGGAAATCAACAGACGTGGTCATACGGATGCTTTGTATCACAGCGGGCCGAAGGCGTGGAGGGTGAAATGCTGGATTTGGCGCGGTCTCCTTGATATAAGAGTACGTTATGGTCATGTTAGGGGGTTCTTGGGAGGAGGAAGGCGGATGAACACGATACGCATCGGCTATGTGGGCACCGACGGCCGCAGTTTTCTGGCGGCCCTGGAGACCAGCCGGGCCACCAGCGAGCTCTACCCCGGCAGCTACCGGGGGGTGGTGGTCCGGGGCACTCCGGCCATGCCCCCCTTTGCCGCCCGGATGGGCTGGCCGGTGGAGTTCCTGCCGGTCTCGGAGCATGCGGTGCCGGCCTACGCCGAGGCCCTCACCGCCGCCTTCCGGGAGGGAACCCTGGATTACGCCCTTATCATGCCCGAAGCCCTGGTCTTTGACGGCCTGGTGGATAAGGTGGCGGAGGCGGGCTTCGGCGACCGCCTCATCGGCCTCACCCAGGCGGGGGCTTTCCTGGAGGCGGACAAAATCGCCGCCAAGCACCTGTGCCGGGAGGCGGGCATCCCGGTGGCCCCGGACTGGCGGGAGCTGGACGCCCGGAATTACCGGGAGGTGCTCACCGCCTGCCTGGAATACGTGCACGCCTTTGGCGGCGCGGTGCTGAAATACCCTTACAGCGCCGGCGGCAAGGGCGCCCGGGTGATTCTGGACGCCTGGCAGATCCGGGAGGTCTATGACGGCCTCATCGCCGATTACAAACAGGACTATATCCGCCTGTGCGGCAAGAAAGGGCCCTGGCCGCTGCTCCTGGAGGCCCGCATGAGCGGGGTGGAGATCAGCTTCACCATCCTGGTGGACAAGGCGGGCCACCACCAGATCCTCCCCACCGCCATGGACTACCCGGAGCGCTTCGCCGCGCCCCCGGGCCCGGACAACCCCATCACCGGCGGCATGGGCTCCATCTCCCCCCACCCCCTGGAGTCCCCGGAGCTTCTGGAGCTGGCCGACCGGGAGCTGGCCCGGCCCCTGGTGGCGGCCCTCAAGGCCAGGGGCCTGTTGCGCCCCTGCGTGCTTTACCCCGGCTGCTTCGTCTCCTTCGGGGCCGATTTCAGGCCCACGGCCATCCGGGTGTGCGAGATCAACATCCGCCCGGGGGAGCCGGAGTTCCAGCCGGTGGTGCGCCGCCTGCGCAACCTGGGGGCCCTGGTGGCGGCGATGGTGGAGGGGAGGCTCAATGAGGTGGCCCCGGAGGTGCGCCAGGATCAGCTCTCCCTGTGCGTGGCCCTGGTCACCGGGCCCGGCGGCCCCAAGCAGCAGAAAGGCTATCCCTGGTCCCTCACCAAGGGGGAGCCCCTGGAGATTGATTTCGATTATTTCGAGAAGAAGCGCATCCTGGTGGTGCCCTCGGCCATGGACTGGGAGGAGGGGCGCTTCAAGTCCGACGGCTCCCGGGTGGCGTATCTGTTGGCCAACGGCACGGTGAAGCCCGGGGAGTCCCCGGCCCGGGTGGCGGAGACCCTGCGCCAGCGCCTGCTCAGCGCCTTTGACGGCGGCAGGATCCGGGTCATCCCCCGGGAGAATCCGGCGGGCAACCGCCTGGACTTAAGGCGGGACATCGGCCTGCACTACCTCAAGGCCGAAAGCCTCCGGGCTGTCTGAGGGGAGGGCCGGGGGACCGCAGGCTCCCCACCCTCCCTTCAGACTCCCCTCCCCACCCCCATAGGGGGTGGGGGGTGAGGGCGTGGGAGAGGGGGCAGGGGCCCCCGGTCCCTGGCCCC
>JBBFLF010000020.1:9521-44418 GCA_037481655.1 Desulfobaccales bacterium
CCCCACCCCCCATATGGGGTGGGGGGTGAGGGCGTGGGAGAGGGGGCAGGGGCCCCCGGTCCCTGGCCCCCTCGCCCACTCTCCCGCCTTCTCATTGCACCGGGCCGGCGTCCTCCTCGAACTTCAGGGCCTCCCCCCGGCCGGTGGCGTCCATGAGCCGGTTCCAGATGTCCCTGAGGTCCTGGATGGCCTGCTTGACGTCCAGAATGACCCCGAAAGCCCGGAGTTGCCCCAGGCAGTAATACAGCTCGTTGAGGAGGCGGATCTGGGTGATGCCCACCACCTGCTCCTCGGCCTCGGGGCCCAGCCGGCGCCAGTCCACCTGCTCCAGCTCGGAGAGCTCCCGGGCGATCTCCTCCGCCAGGCCGGTGAGGAGGGCTTCGTAGGATCCGGGGCCGGCCCACTCGAGGCGGCGGCCCCGGCTGAGGAAGATGGGGTGGGCCATCAGCAGGCCAGCTTGTCCCACAGGTACTGGGCGATGGCGGCGTCGTAGCGGGAGGTGAGCTCGAAGACCTTGCGGGCCAGCCGGAAGCGGGTGGCCAGGTTGGTGTTGCCGTGGGCCTTCATCTCCTTCAGCACTTCCGGGTAATCCGCCGGATCCACCACCACCGTCACCGCGGTGTAGTTCTTGGCCGCCGCCCTGAGAAGCGTGGGCCCGCCGATGTCGATATTTTCGATGGCGTCCTCCAGGGTGCAGCCGGGCCGGGCCACGGCCTGCTCGAACTGATAGAGGTTCACCACCACCAGGTCAATGGGCTCAATGCCGTGGGCCCGCATCTGCTCCAGGTGCTCGGGCCGGTCCCGGCGCCCCAGGATGCCGCCGTGAATTTTGGGGTGCAGGGTCTTCACCCGGCCGTCCAGCATCTCCGGAAAGCCGGTGTAATCCGAGACCTCCACCACGGGAATGCCGTTATCCCGGAGCAGCTTGGCGGTGCCGCCGGTGGAGAGGATCTCCACCCCCAGGGCGGCCACCCCCTGAGCAAACTCGGCCAGCCCGCTTTTGTCCGTGACACTCATCAACGCCCGGCGGATGCGTTCCATGCCGTCCTCCTTGCCTTGCGTGTGGTTAATGTCCTACTACAGCCAATGGGGAAAAGCAAGGGCAAGGGGGAGGCCACGGACCGCTGGCTCCTCCCCCTCCCCGCACTTCTTCTCTACGCTATATGGGGGGTGGGGAGGGAAGTCTGGGAAGAGGGCCAGGAAGCCGCTGGTCTCCCCGCTTTTTCAATTATTTTTGTAATGGTCCGCACCGTATAAATCTCTTTTCTTTTTTCTTGCGGCTGCAGTAGAATGGGCTCATGAGGTTTGTGATCATCGGCACCAGCGCTGCAGGACTGGCCGGGGCCGAGACCGCCCGCCGCTTCGCCCCGCAGGCCACCATCACCCTGATCAGCGACGAGAGCCACCTGCCCTATAGCCGGCCCCTCCTCACCTATCTTTTGGGCGGGGAGACCACCCGGGAAAAGCTCTTCCTCCGCTCGCCGGAGTACTTCCGGGACTGGGGCTTTGAAGCCCTTTTGGGAACTCCCGTCACCCGGGTCGATCCCCAAGCCCATGAGGTGCACCTGGCCGACGGCCGGGCCATCCCGTACGATCGCCTCCTCATCGCTTCCGGGGCCAACCCCCGGATGCCCCGGATTCCCGGCCTGGAGCTGGAGGGGGTCTTCACCCTGCGCCATCTGGCCGATGCCGAACGGCTGGAGCGGCATCTTGCCAAGGCCCGGCGGGTGACGGTGGTGGGCGCCGGCGCGGTGGGCCTCAAGGCCGCGGACGCCTTGAGCCATCGGGGCCTTAAGGTGGACCTGCTGGCCCGGGGGGCTCAACCCCTCTCCAAGGTCCTGGACCCGGTGAGCGCCCGGCTGCTGATGGAGGCCCTCCAGCGGCTGGGCATCACCCTGCACCTGCACTCCTGGCCCACCGCGGTGGTGGGGGCAGGCGGCCGGGTTACCGCCCTGGCCTTGAATGACGGCCGGGAGCTCCCCACCGAGGCGGTGATTTTCTCGGTGGGGGTGGCACCCCGGGTGGAATTCCTGGCCGGCACGGAGCTTTCCGGCCCGGACGGCATCCCGGTCAACGAGTTGATGGGGACGGCGGATCCGGACATCTTCGCCGCCGGGGATTGCGTGCTTCCCCGGCATCTGATCACCGGGGAGCCGGCGGCCTTTCACATCTGGCCGGCGGCGGTGGCCCAGGGGGAGGTGGCGGGCGCCAACCTGGCCGGCGCGGGCCGCCGCTACGACGGCATCCTCCCCATGAACAGCCTCTCCCTCACCGGTTGCCGCATCATCACCGGGGGCCATCTGCAGCCCAATACCCCGGAGGGGGAGGTCTTTGAGGAGCTGGATGCCAAAACCGGCCGTTTCAAGCGCCTGGTCTTCGATCAGGGCCGGCTGGTAGGGGCCACCCTGGTGGGGGAGGTGCGCCACGCCGGCATCTATTTCCAGCTCATTGCCCAAAAGATTCCGGTGAAGGAGCTGCCCTGCGACCCCCGCTCGCCGGAGTTTCACCCCGGGCGGCTGTGGGCCCGGCCTCTCCCCGGGGCAGCCTGAGGGTGGGCGAGGCCAGGGGACTTCGCAGGGCAGGTACATCAGGAGGCGAACCATGAAAACCGTCATTGTGCGGCCGGAGCGCTGCGTGGGCTGCCTGCAGTGCCGGCTGGCCTGCGCCGTGGAGCATTCCCAGACCAAGGAGCTTGTGGCCGCCCTGGGGGAGGCCTGGCGGCCTGTGGCCCGCATCGCTGTCTATCCCGGCGGCGTGCATCTTTCTTTTCCCAACAAGTGCCGCCACTGCGACCCGGCCCCCTGCCAGGCGGTGTGCATCGCCGGGGCCATCAGCCGCAATCCGGCCCGGGGCACCACCGACATTGACCCGGCCCGCTGCATCAACTGCGGCATGTGCGCCATGGCCTGCCCCTTCGGGGTGCTCACCTACGCCCCGACTCCCAAGGCCCCGGAGCGCCGGGCCGTGGCCTTGAAATGCGACCACTGCCCGGACCGGCAGGCCCAGGGTCTTCCCCCCGCCTGCGTGGAGGCCTGCAAGGTGGGGGCCTTGAGCTGGGGGGAGCCCGCTCAGGAGATGGCCGCCAAGGGGCGTTCGCTCGCCCAGGCATACTTCGCCGCCTCCCGAGGGGTGGCGGAGAGCCCCGAGCCGGAGATGATCCGCCTCTGGCGCCAGCTGGGGTAATGGGGTATAATGGCGGCATCACTTTTGGGGTGCGGCAGGGGTGAAGGGCAAGGGCCGCCGCTTCGCTTCTCGCCTCCCGAAGCCAGCCGCGGCGCGCCGTAAAAGCCCGCCGCCCGTGAGGTGAATTTCCGCTGCTACCAACGCCCGCGAGGCGTTCGGCCATCGGCCCCCGGCGGCAGGCATGCGCCGGCCTGCCGGGGAGGCCGAAATCTCGGGAGGAAGGAGGTACCGCTGCATGACACAAAACCAACCGAGGTGTACCGGGTAGGACGCGGTATCGTGAACCGGCAGCCGCCGCCGAATCCGGCTTCCTCGCAAAGCCGATGAGCGGCCGCCGGTGGGGATGAGCTTTCATCCGCATGCCCAAACGTCATCGGGACAGCCGGCGGGTACTCCCCCGCCGGTTGTTTGTACCGGCAAATCTCCTCTGCCCTCCTCTATTTCCTGAGGCCGGCCTCCGTTGTCGTCCGGAGGAAACAATCCTTGACATTTGGCGGCAAAAATGCTACAAACCAAGGATAAGATATTAAAAATAATGAAAAATTTTTCCAGAGGGGATATGCCGGCCGACGCGCAGCCAGCCCCTGACTTCCGCCTCCCGTCTCCTCCCGCCCCCGTTTCCATGACCCTTTTGCCTGCCCTGACCATCAAGGAGCCTTCTCACCGCCGCGGCGTGCAGAACACGCCGCGGGGAGCTGCCGTCCCGGGGGACTCATGAGCCCGGCCCGCAAGATGCTCATCAATGCCGCCGACCCGGAAGAGTTCCGGGTGGCCATCCTGGAGGAGGGGGTCCTGGTGGATTTCGCCCTGGAGGCCTCCCAGCGGGAATCCACCAAGGGCAACATCTACAAAGGCGTGGTGGCCAACATCGAACCCAGCCTGCAGGCCGCCTTCGTCAACTATGGCGGGGCCCGTCACGGCTTTCTGCCCCTGTCGGAGGTCCATCCCGATTACTACCAGCAGAAAGCCCCGGACAAGGGCAAAATCCGCATCCAGCAGGCCCTGCGCAAAGGGCAGGAGCTCATTGTCCAGGTGGTGAAGGAGGAGAGCGCCTCCAAAGGGGCCTATCTCACCACCTACATCTCCCTGCCCGGCCGTTATCTGGTGCTGTTGGTGAAGCAGAGCCACCTGGGCATCTCCCGCAAGATCGAAAAGGAGGAGGAGCGCCAGCGCCTCAAGGAGCTGGCCCAGCAGCTGGGCTTGCCCCCGGACATGGGGCTCATTGTGCGCACCGTGGGCACCGAGGGCGGCAAACGCAATCTGGCCAAGGACCTGCAATATCTCCTCAAGCTGTGGGCCGACATCCAGGAGGCGGCCAAACAGCCGGCGCCCTGCCTGCTGCACAAGGACCTGGACCTCATCACCCGCACGGTGAGGGATTATTTCACCACCGACGTCAAGACCATCCTGGTGGACGACAAAGAGGTCTATCAGCAGCTCAAGGATTTCCTCAAGGTCATCGCCCCCCACCAGGTGTCGGTGCTCAAGCTCTACCAGGACAAGCGGCCGCTCTTTGAGCGCTATCAGATCGAGGATCAGATCGAGCGCCTCTATGCTGAGCGGGTGCCGCTGAAATCCGGGGGCTCCATCGTCATCAACCAGACGGAGGCCCTGGTGGCCATTGATGTGAATTCCGGCCGCTGCCTGGGGCAAAAAGAGCTGGAAGAGACGGCCTTCAAGACCAACCTGGAGGCGGCCGAAGAGATCGCCCGGCAACTGCGCCTGCGGGACCTGGGGGGCCTCATTGTCATTGACTTCATCGACATGCGGGACAAAAAGCACGCCAAGGAGGTGGAGCGGGCCCTGCGCCAGGCCCTCAAAAGCGACAAGGCCCGGGTCACCGTGGGCCACCTCTCCAAGTTCGGCCTGCTGGAGCTCTCCCGCCAGCGCATCAAACCGGCGGCGGAGCTCACCGCCTTTGTGCCCTGCAGCGCCTGTCAGGGAAAAGGCCGGGTGCGCTCGGTGCCCTCCCTGGCGGTGAGCCTGCTCCGGCAGCTCAGCCGGGATCTGCCGGCCCAGCCGCTCCAGGAGGTGCGCATCACCGCGCCCGAGGAGGTGGCCACCTTCCTCCTCAACCACAAGCGCCGGGAGCTGGTGGCCCTGGAGGAGGAGCACCATCTGCGCCTGGTCATCACCCCCCGGCATGGCGGCTCCCTGGATGAGATCCAGGTGGACTACCTGAAGCGGGAGGGGCCGGAACCACCGGCTCCCAAAGGGGAGCGGCCCGAAGAAGCCCCGGAGAAGGCGGCGGGGGAGGAGGCGCCTGAGACCCCGCCCGCCCCCAAGGCCCGCAAGAGTTCCCGGCGCCGCCGCCGCAGAAGCGATAAAAAGGAGCAGAAAAGTGCGCAGCCATCTGATGAAAGCGGGATTGGAGAAGTACCCCCACCGCTCCCTGCTGAAAGCCATGGGGCTGACGGATGAGGAGATTGACCGGCCCCTCATCGGCATTGCCAATTCCTTCAACGAACTGATTCCCGGCCACATCCACCTGGACAAGATCACCCAGGCGGTGGCCGCGGGTGTGCGCCTGGCCGGGGGAACACCCCTGCAGTTCGGGGTCATCGGGGTGTGCGACGGCCTGGCCATGCACCACGAAGGCATGAAATACTCCCTGGCCTCCCGGGAGCTCATCGCCGACTCCATCGAGATCATGGCCATGGCCCATCCCTTTGACGGCCTGGTATTGGTGGCCAACTGCGACAAGATCGTGCCGGGCATGCTCATGGCGGCCCTGCGGCTGAATATCCCTGCGATTCTGGTGAGCGGCGGGCCCATGCTGGCGGGCCGCTTCCAGGGTCGGGAGGTGGACCTTATCAGCGTCTTTGAGGGCGTGGGCCAGGTGAAGGCCGGGCGGCTCACGGAAGCGGAGCTGGCGGAGCTGGCGGAGTGCGCCTGCCCGGGTTGCGGCTCCTGCGCCGGCATGTTCACCGCCAACTCCATGAACTGCCTGTCGGAGGCCATCGGCCTGGCCCTGCCGGGAAACGGCACCATCCCGGCCATCTCCGCCGCCCGTTACCGGCTGGCCAAACGGGCGGGGCTCACGGTCATGGAGCTGGTGGAAAAAAACCTCACCCCCCGGGACATCGCCACCCGGGCGGCCTTTGAAAACGCCATCGCGGTGGACATGGCCCTGGGTTGCTCCACCAACACCGTGCTGCACGTGCCGGCTATCGCCCATGAGGCGGAAATTGAGCTGCCCCTTTCCCTCTTCAATGAGATCAGCGCCCGCACTCCGCACCTGGCGCACCTGAGCCCCAGCGGGACCCATCACCTGGAGGACCTGGACGCCGCCGGTGGGGTGCCGGCGGTGCTGAAGCAGCTTGTGGACGCCGGCCTGGCCTCTGGTGCCCCCCTCACCTGCACCGGCAAAACCGTGGCGGAAAACCTGGCCAAGGTCTCGGTCAGGGATCCGGAGGTCATCCGGCCCCTCAGCCGGCCTTACCATAAGGAGGGTGGGATCGCCATTCTTTATGGCAATTTGGCCCCCGAGGGCGGGGTGGTGAAGCAGTCGGCGGTGGCCCCGGACATGCTGGTGAACGAAGGCACCGCCCGGGTCTTTGAGAGCGAGGAGGCGGCCACCCAGGCCATCCTGGGCGGGGCCATCAAGCCCGGGGACATCGTGGTCATCCGCTATGAAGGCCCCAAAGGCGGGCCCGGCATGCGGGAGATGCTCACCCCCACCAGCGCCATTGCCGGCATGGGCCTGGACAAAGAAGTGGCGCTTTTGACCGACGGCCGCTTTAGCGGCGGCACCAGGGGCGCGGCCATCGGGCACATCTCCCCGGAGGCGGCCGAAGGCGGGCCCATCGCCCTGGTTCAGGAAGGGGACCGCATCCGCATCGATATCCCGGCCAAGACCCTGACCCTCATGGTGGACGAGGCCGAGCTCTCCCGGCGCCGGGCCGCCTGGCGGGCGCCCGCCCCCAAGATCAGCCACGGCTATCTGGCCCGCTACGCCCGGCTGGTGAGCTCCGGCAGCACCGGGGCCATCTGCCGCTAACGGGGTCGGCATCGGGGGCAAAAAGTGCGGGTTTAATCCGAACCTGGACCGTGTTCCCCAGTTATCGACACAGCCTGTCGGGCACATGGGAGCGTGAGACAAAAAGCCTGGGGCCTGTCGAGGGCGAGGCGATCCCATGAAGATAAAACTTGCAGGCATCTTGAGAAGTTAAGGCAGTTGTCGACGGCCCGCGGCCCTTTATTGAACACCATCACTTCTTTTCTGACTGATTGACAGACAACAGGCAGGCAAACTTCGCACGCAGGGGATAGCGACCATGAAGCTGACCATGGAACGGGAGGTGCTGCTGAAGGGGGTGAGCCGCACCCTGGGGGTGGTGGACCGGCGGGGGACCATGGCCATTCTCAGCCATTTCCTCTTCACCGCCGACGGCGGCCAGGCCACCATCGCCGCCACCGATCTGGAGGTGAGTTTCCGGGGGGTCTATCCGGCCCAGGTGACAGAGCCCGGGGCCCTGACCCTGCCGGCGCACCAGTTCCACAACCTCATCAAGGAGCTGCCCGGCACCGAGTTGGAGCTCTCCGCCGCCGACACCCGCCTGTCGGTGAGTGTGGGGGAGTCCCGCTATCAGTTCGTGGGCCTGCCGGCGGACCAGTTCCCGCCGGTCCCCGAGACCCCGGACCAGCCCCTGGTGGAGGTGGAGAGCCGGCTCCTGAGGGAAATGATCAGCAAGACCATCTTCTCCGTCTCCAGCGATGATCTGCAATATCACCTCTCCGGCATCTTCTGGGAGCGCCTGGAGGGGCCGGAAGGTCTCCTTTTGCGGCTGGTCTCCACCGACGGCCACCGCCTCACGCTCATCGAGCGGCCCCTGCCCCAGAGCGAGCACTTTCATCTGGAGGAGGGCATCCTCATCCCCCGGAAAGGCGTGGCGGAGATCTCCCGCCTGCTGGCCGAGGAAGAGCAGGTGGGCCTGGGCCTGAGCAAGAAAAGCCTGGCCTTGCAGGCCGACTCCAAATACCTCTTCATCCGCCTGCTGGAAAAGAAATTTCCCGACTACCGGCGCATCATCCCGGAGAGCTTCGCCTACCGCTTTGTCCTGGACCGCCGCCAGTTTCACGACATCATCCGGCGCATCTCACTTTTATCCACGGAGCGCTTCCGGGGGGTCATCCTGCATCTCAACCGGGATACCTTGGAGGCCACCTTCCAGAACCCGGAGGTGGGGGAGGGCCGGGAGCTCATGCCCCTGAGCCTGGAGCAGGGCGACCCCGGGGGGCTGCCGTTGACCATCGGCTTCAACGCCCCGTATCTCTTGGAGCCGCTGGGCGCCATGAGCGGCGACACGGTGTATCTGGAAATCAACGACAAGGACCGGCCCTGCCGCCTCATGGCCGCCGACGATCCGCATTACTTCGGCATTATTATGCCCATGAGTCTGTAAGACCGGGCATCGCAAGGAGGCGACTTTGAACGACATTCAGCTCCCGGAGCAGGTGGGGCAGGAATACGGCGCCGAGCAGATCCAGGTGCTCAAGGACCTGGAGGGGGTGCGGGAGCGCCCCGCCATGTACATCGGCAACACCGGCATCGAGGGGCTGCACCACCTGGTCTATGAAGTGGTGGACAACGCCATCGACGAGGCCATGGCCGGCTACTGCACCGAGATCACGGTGAAGATCAATGCCGACCAGAGCGTCACGGTGGAGGACAACGGCCGGGGCATCCCGGTGGACATTCATCCCACCGAGGGGCTGCCGGCGGTGGAAGTGGTCATGACCCGGCTGCACGCCGGGGGCAAGTTCAACAGCGGCGCCTACAAGGTCTCCGGCGGCCTGCACGGCGTGGGGGTCTCGGTGGTGAACGCCCTCTCCGACTCCCTGGAGGTGGAGATCCGCCGGGACGGCAAGGTCTATCACCAAAGCTTCGCCTACGGCCGCACCCAAACGCCTCTCAGGGTCATCGGCGACACCCGCCGCCGGGGCACCCGGGTGACCTTTCACCCCGACCCCCAGATCTTTTCCGAGACCCAGTTCAACTACGACCTGCTGGCCCAGCGCCTGAGAGAGCTGGCCTTCCTCAACGCCGGGGTGCGCATCACCCTGGAGGAAGTGGCCACCGGCCGCAGGAAGGAGTTCCTCTACGAAGGGGGCATCGTCTCCTTCGTCAAGCACTTAAACCGCAACAAGACGGTCATCCATCCGGAGCCCATCCACATCACCGGGGAGAACAAGGGCATCCAGATCGATCTGGCCCTGCAATACAACGACAGTTACAATGAGCAGCTCTTCAGCTTCGCCAACAACATCAACACCCGGGAGGGGGGCACGCACCTGAGCGGCTTCAAGGCGGGGCTGACCCGGGCCATCAACCAGTATCTGGCCACCCACGAGCAGATGAAGAAGCTGTTCAAGGGCGCCAGCCTCCAAGGCGAAGACACCCGGGAGGGCCTCACCGCAGTGGTGAGCGTCAAGCTGCCCCATCCCCAGTTCGAGGGCCAGACCAAGACCAAGCTGGGGAATAGCGAGGTCAAGGGGCTGGTGGAGAATCTGCTCTATGAGGGCCTCCTCACCTACCTGGAGGAAAACCCCCAGGTGGCCAGAAATATCTTAAGCAAGCTGGTGGACGCGGCCCGGGCCCGGGAAGCGGCCCGCCGGGCCCGGGACCTGGTGCGCAAGAAGGGGGCCCTGGGCGATCTCACCCTGCCCGGAAAGCTCGCCGACTGTCAGGAGCGGGACCCGGCCCGCCGGGAGCTCTACCTGGTGGAGGGCGACTCCGCCGGCGGCTCCGCCAAACAGGCCCGGGACCGGCGCTTCCAGGCCATCCTGCCCCTGAAGGGCAAAATTATCAACGTGGAGAAAGCCCGCTTCGAGAAGATGCTGGAAAATGCCGAGATCCGCACCCTGATCTCTTCCCTCGGCTCGGATCTCTCCCAGGAGCAGCCCAATCTGGAGGACCTGCGCTACCACAAGGTCATCATCATGACGGACGCGGACGTGGACGGGGCCCACATCCGCACCCTGCTCCTCACCTTCTTCTACCGTAAGATGCTGCCCCTCATTGAAAACGGGCACCTCTACATTGCTCAGCCACCTCTTTACCGCATCACCCGGGGGGGTGAAAAGATCTATCTCAAAAATGATGCCGAATACCGGCATTACCTGATCCAGCGGGGCGCGGAGCGCCGGCGGCTGGTATTGCCCTCGGGCCGCAGCCTGGAAGGGCCGGAGCTGGTGGCGGCCCTGGAGCGCCTCTTCACCTATCACGACACGGTGAGCCGCTTCGAAAAGCGGGGGGTGCCCCGGGAGGTGCTCACCGCCGCCCTCAGGGCCGGGCTCAAGGACCGCTGGACTCTGGGTCGGCGGGAACTGGTGGAGGAGCTGGCTCAGACCCTCCGGGACACCGGGCGTTGGCAGGCAGAGCTCGAATTTGACGAGGAGCACCAGGTGTGGGTGCTGTCCGTCAGTCCCAGCCGGGGCGGGGCCGGGGTGCGCCTGGACTGGGAGCTTCTGGGCGCCAGTGACGTGGCCGCCCTGGTGCGCCAGCACGAAGAGCTGGGGGAGCTCCTGGAGGCGCCCTACCGCCTGGAGGACAAGCAGGGGACCCGGGAGCTGGCCAGCCTGGAGGAGCTGGTGGAGGCCATCCTCACCGAGGGCCAGAAAGGCATCACCGTGCAGCGCTTCAAGGGTCTGGGGGAGATGAACCCGGAACAGCTCTGGGAGACCACCATGGACCCGGAGACCCGCACCCTCCTCAAAGTGAACGTCATCGACGCCTCCCAGGCGGATGAGATCTTCTCCATCCTCATGGGGGACAAGGTGGAGCCCCGCCGGGAGTTCATCCAGAACAATGTCCTTGAATTGGCGGACCTGGATATTTAACATGAAAAGGGCAAATTAAGTTGCGGGAGAGGGGGCCAGGGGACGCAGTCCTCTGCCCCCTCTCCCAAACCCTCACCCCCCAACCCCATAAAGGGGGTGGGGAGGGGAGTCTGAGGGGAGGGCGGGGGGTCCACCGATCCCCCGGCCCTCCCCTCAGAGAACGAAGTGTAAGGAAGGCAGGGGGGCCGCGTAGAGCTTTGGCCCCTCCTAATTTCCCCCAGTCAAATCTGAGAAAGGAGCGCACGCCATGGCTGCCCAACGGAAAGCGAAGTTCAAGATCTATGTGACCCGCCGGGAGATGCTCTATGTGGGCGACCAGCCGGATCATACCCTGATGCTCACGGAAATGGAGGGGGAACCCCTGGAGTACAGCCCCGGGGTGGCCGGCGAATTCGTCTCCCGCCGCAGCGTCGGCTTCCATGACCGCATTAAGGGGGAAGGCCCCATGCAGGGCTATGCCGTGACCCATTACGAGTACGGTGCGGTCTTCTCCCGCTTTGAGGGCGAGCGCAAGGCCGGGGTCACCTCCGGCACCTGGCGGGCCTACAAGGGCACCGGCAAACTGGCGGGCATCACCGGCACCGGCACCTTCACGGTCAAGCCCTCGGACCGGCCCAACGAGTACATCCTGGAGATGGAGGGCACCTACGATCTCTCCGGCGCCGGAGAGCCGGCTCCCGCAGCGGGTCATGGGCATGGCCATGGGCATTGAGGAGGTGAGGTGACGTGATGCAGTGTGAGCGCTGCGGCAGCGCCTGCGAGCCCGAGGAGCTCCGGGAGCGGGCCGGGCAGAAACTCTGCGAGGATTGCTTCATCGACCTCGCCGGCGAGGTGAAGACCTGCGACCCCTGGGCGGTGCACCTGGCCAAGAGCGACAAGGGCCGGGGGGCCATGAGCCTCACGCCCCTGCAGGAGCGCCTCTACGAGCTGGTGAAATCCCAGCGGGAGATCTCCATCCCCGAGGCCTGCCGGCACCTGGGGCTGGAGGAAGCGGCCCTGCGCCGGGAGTTTGCCACCCTGCGGCATCTGGAGCTGCTGAGGGCCACCAAGCGGGGCACCGAAGTGCTTCTCACCCTCTTCTGAGGCGGCACGGGAGGGCCAGGGGAAGCAGTCACATCGCCACCCTCGCTGATATTGCTCTCCTGCTCGCTTCCGGAGGGTCGGACCTGGGGGAGGAGGTGGGGGGCCGCCGGCTCCTGACCCCTCCCCTCCTTATTTCATCATGGACACAGCTCCTCAGGACCTGGATTATGCCCTCCTTAGGCGGGTGGCCAAGGGGGAAGAGGCGGCGCTGGCCGAGCTCTTCCGGCGCCATCAGGGGCGGCTTTTCCAGGTGGCCTACCGGCTGCTGAAGGATTACCAGGAGGCGGAGGACGCCCTGCAGGAGGTGATGCTCAAGGTCTATCAGCATGCCGCCTCCTTTGAGCCCCGGGCCCCGGTGGCGGCCTGGCTGGCCCGCATCACCGCCAACCACTGCTTAAACCGCCTGCGGGGGCGGGTGCCGCTGGCGTCCCTGGATGAGGAGGGCCCACCCCTGACCCAGGATCCCGGCCCTGATCCTTTGCAGGCCCTGGAGGAGGCGGATCTCTCCCGGCGCCTGGAGGAGCTGCTGGACGTCCTGCCGGAAAACCAGCGCCGGGCCTTGGTTTTGAAGCAGTTCGGCGGCCTCTCCTACGCGGAGATCGGCGAAGTCCTGGGAGTGAGCCCCCAGGCGGTGGACGGCCTCATCAAACGGGCCCGGCAGAGCTTAAGAAAGGCATTGGCGGATTACCTGTGAAGGGAAACCGGCCCAAATAAAAGGTTGGGGGAGAGGGGTCGGGAAGAGGGGCAGGGGGCCATGCTCCCTGGCCATTTCTTCAGGCATGGCTTTGAAAGCCTGAGGCTTTGACATGTTAATCTCCTGAGCACTGCGCCATGGCCATTCCCTTGTCCTACAGCTACCGCAATCTCTTGGCCCGGCGGCTCACCAGCTTCCTCACCGCCGCGGGGATGGCCCTGGTGGTCTTTGTCTTTGCCGCCGCCCTGATGCTCACCGAGGGCCTCAGGCGCACCCTGGTGGCCACCGGCTCCCGGGACAATGCCGTCATCCTGCGGGCCGGAAGCGAAACCGAGGTGCAAAGCGTCATCGACCGCTCCCAGGCGGCCATCATTCTGGCGAGCCCGGAGATCGCCCACGCCGCCGACGGTCGGTTGGGGGCGGCGGAGGCCATCGTCCTCATCAATCTGCCCAAGCGCCTCACGGGCCGACCGGCCAATATCATGATCCGGGGGGCCGAGCTCCCGGCGTCCCTGGCGGTGCGCCGGGAGGTGCGACTGAAGGAGGGGCGTTGGTTCCGGCCGGGCAGCAACGAGCTGGTGGTGGGCCAGCAGGTGGCGGAACGCTTCCAGAACGCCGCCCTGGGAGGCGTCCTGCGCTTCGCCATGCGGGACTGGCAGGTGGTGGGGGTGTTTGATGCCGGCAACACCGGCTTTGCCTCGGAGATCTGGGGGGATCGGGAGCAGCTCCTGCAAGCCTTCCGGCGCACCGCCTTCTCCAGCGTCATCGTGCGCCTGCGCCAGTCCGGAGATTTTGAAGCTCTCAAAGCCCGGCTGGAGGCCGACCCCCGCCTGCCGGTACAGGTCCGGCGGGAGGTGGAGTTCTATGAAGCCCAGTCCCGGCGGCTGGCGGACTTCATCCGGCTCCTGGGTCTGGTGCTCACCGGCATCTTCGGGCTGGGCGCGGTCCTGGGGGCCATGGTCACCATGTATGCCCAGGTGGGCACCCGGGTGAGCGAAATCGGCACGCTCCGGGCCTTGGGCTTTCTGCGCCGGGACATCCTCCTGGCCTTCCTGGTGGAGTCCGCCCTCCTGGGCCTGGCGGGCTGGCTGTTGGGCCTTCTGCCAGCCAGCCTGCTTAACTTTTATACCTTGTCCACGGTCAACTGGGCCAGCTTCGCGGAACTCACCTTCCGTTTCAGCCTCACCGGCGCCATCGTGCTCAAGAGCCTGGCCTTTGGGGTGGGGATGGGGCTTTTGGGGGGACTCTTGCCCGCCATCAAGGCCGCCCGCCTGCCCCTCATCGAGGCCCTGCGGGCGCAATAACGGGAGAGGGGGCCAGGGACCGTGGGCCCCTGCCCCCTCTCGCGAACCCTCTCCCCCCACCCCGTATGGGGGGTGGGGAGGGGAGTCTGAGGGGAGGGCGGGGGGCCTGTGGTCCCCCGGCCCGCCCCTCAGGGAGACGATGAGCCGGGGGCGCGCGTCGGATGGATATGGTCCAAGGGGTCCACACCTTGCCCGCAATTCATCAATTTACCCCAGAGGGATGCTGAAGCTGGCGGAGGGGAATGAACGCCTTCCTGGCGGGGGTTTTCGGGAAGGGGGCCGGGAACCGGTGGCCCCTGCCCCCTCTCCCGGGCCCTCACCCCCCACCCCGTATGGGGGTGGGGAGGGGAGCCTGAGGGGAGGGCGGGGGGCCTGTGGTCCCCCGGCCCTCCCCTCAGCATCATGGCGCCCCCTGGCGCCGGTAGCCCGGGGGAAGCTCAAAGAGGCGGTCCGGCGGCGGCTCCTCCCGGATGTTCAGATATTCCACGGCAATCTGCTTTTCCGGGCAGGTCATCTTCACGGGCCAGCCCAACTTGGGGGAAATCCAGTAGAATTGCTTCAGGGCCCCCCGCTCGCCTCCCGGGAGGAGCACCTCGTATTTCTCCGTCTCCAGGCCCGCCACGGTCTCCTGGCCCACTTTGCGCCGGTTCAGGGCCTCTGTGGGGATATGCAGGAATTGCCCAGGCAGGCGGGTGCTGAGGCGCAGGGGAATCTCCGTGTAGGTGCGCTCCTGAGGGAGAAGGACCCACAAGACCTTCTTGTCCCGGCGCACGATGGTGACAGTATGGCCTTCGGCGTCCAAAAACTCGTGGCGCATCTTGTCGCCTTTGATGAAGATCTGCCCCCGGGTGGTGGCGGAGCCGTCTTTCAGGACCATATGGGCGGAGAATTCCGCCGCCCGCACGATGCCGGGGTCCAACTGCCCCGGCAGGGCCGCCAGCACGAGAATCGCAGGTAAGGCGCGCCATTTATTCATCGCCATCACCTCCGCTGCCTTTTCTCCCCCCTTTCCCCCGTCTTGCCGGGTTGATCGGCTGCGGTTTTACTGCTCCTCCCCCAGCATGATCCCCTGGCCGGTGAGCATGGGCACCGGCCGGCCGGCGCAGGCCAGGCAGGTGGGCCGGCCCTCCACCTCCACCACCCGGGAGGCCATGACCCCTTCCCCGCAGCGGTGGCAGATCACGGTCTGAAAGATTCGGGCATAAGCCGGAGCCGCCAGGGTCAACGGCGTGATCCGGAGCTGGCTGTCCAACGGTGCGGTGAGCTCCCGCCGGGCCATGGCCTCCCAGACGTGCTGGAAACGGTGCTCCTCTTCCGGGGTGGCCTGGCGCTGGGCCACCACTTTCTCAAACAACGGACCGGCGGCTGGGTATTTCTCAAAGAGATGTTCCCGGTAATCGGCCCTGACCACCAGACGCACCGCCCGGCCGTCCCGGCGGCGGATGACGGTCACTGCGGTTTTGCCCAGATCCTTGAAAATCAGGGCGTTGTTGCCGAAGGTGCAGCCGGTCACCGCCTGGATGCCGTCGGTGAAGCAGTTGTTGCACTCCACCACCGCCACGATCTCCTCCATGCCGGTGTTGGGGTCCTCCAGGTACTTCATGGCATAGTGGCCGGCTTTGACTCCCAGGGTGACCATGGGGCACAGATGGCCGTGCAGGGCCTGGGCGTGATGGAGCAGGCCCTGGAGATTGTCGCTTCGGATCATGGCCTCGATGGCCTTGCGGGCTTCGCCGAATTCATGCATGGCGGCATCCTTTCTGCCGATAGCTGATTTCCCTGCTTGTACATTATTTTGCCAAAAATGTCGAATGCTCTTGTCATCTTGACCGGCTTTGGATACCTTCCACTCAGGTGAAACCGACAAACGACAGGGAGGCCGTCCGACGCCCATGGAAGTGGAACTGCACCCGGGGTCAGTCTTTGTGGCCCTGGATTTTGAGACCGCGGACCACGGCTGGGACAGCGCCTGCGCTCTGGCCCTGGTGCGGGTGGAAGGGGGGGAGGTGACCGCCCGGCGTTTCTGCCTCATCCGGCCGCCCCGGCGTCACTTCCGTTTTTCCTACCTGCACGGCATCACCTGGGAGGATGTGGCCGGCCAACCCCATTTCGGCGAGCTCTGGCCCGAGCTGGCACCCCTCCTTCAGGGGGCGCATTTCCTGGCGGCCCACAACGCCAGCTTCGACCGGGGGGTATTGACGGCCTGCTGCCGCCTGTATGGCTTAAGACCGCCGGCTTTGCCTTTCCTGTGCACCGTGCAACTGGCCCGCCGCACCTGGAAGCTCTACCCCACCCGACTTCCCCATGTCTGCCAATTTCTCGGCATCCCCCTGAATCATCACGACGCCGCCTCCGACGCCGAGGCCTGCGCCCGCATCGTCATTGCCGCCCTGAAGGCCCGGCGCTGAGGCCGCCCCGTCACAGTCCCTCAGGAAGCCTCGAGCTCGAGGCGCCACCTGAGAAAGGGCGCCGCCTCGGTGTTCAGGCGCCGCCGCCTTGCTGGCCAGTCCGGGAGGGTCTCCCCCAGTTTGGCCCAAAAGCGGGGCGGGTGACCCGGAACCTGGAGGTGGGTCAGCTCATGCACCACCACATAGTCCACCAGCTCCGGGGGAAGCAGGATGAGGCGCCAGTGGAAGCGCAAAAGCCCCTGGGCCGGACGGCATTCCCCCCAGCGGCTCTGCCAGTCCCGCAGCTCCACCGCCGCCACCGTCAGCCCCAGGCGGGGGGCAAAGTGATCCACCCGGGCTTGAAGATCCGCGGCCGCCTTCTCCCAATACCAGCTCACCAGGTACGGCCAGGGGTCGGCGCCGGCCGGCAGGCGCACGTGCAGTCGGTCCCCTGAGAGAGCCGCGGCGGGCGGCTGGCCCGGTTCCAGGTGCACTGGCAAAGCTTGTCCCAGATAATAGGCGCAGCCCGGGATGACGTCTGCCCAAGCAGCCTGACGGGCCGCCACCTTGCGGGCCAGCCACTCCCGGTGGCGGACCAGGGCCTGGCGGACGGCAGTTTCACTGGTGCCGGCCGGGGCATGGACCACCACCTCGCCGCTGAGGGTGACGGCCAGGGCCAGGCGGCGCCGCCGGCGGCTATACCGCACGGTATAAGGAAAAGCCGAGGTTGAGGCGGGTTCCTGGGAAAATTTCTTTTTAGAGGGCATTTTTTCCAGAAAAACGGCGCTGCATGGCGGCAGGGGTTGAAATTTTCCCGCAAGCCGTGCATAATAATGCGACTTCGGGCCCTGGGCCTCCATGAGGGGACCATTTCAGCACCACGGAGGATGAGATGCGCAGACTCCTGTTTCTCCTCGGCGCGTTGACAGTGACGGCTCTTCTGGCCGGCGGCATGGCCGGGGCGGCCACCAAAAACGTGGTCATCGGCTTCACCGCCTCACAGACCGGCAAACTGAATGTGGAGGCCATCCGCCAGATCAACGGCCTCAATCTCTGGATTGAGCAGGTGAATGAGGCCGGCGGCGTGAAGCTCCCGGACGGCACCGTGCTCAAGTTCCAGGCGAAATTCTATGACGACGAGAGCAAAAAGGAACGGGTGCAGGAACTTTACACCAAACTGATCAACCAGGACAAGGCGGATTTCCTCATCAGTCCCTACTCCAGCGGCCTGGCGGACGCCGCCGCGGTCATCGCCCAGCAGTACAACCGCATCCTCATCTCCGCCGGGGCTGCCTCGGATTCCACCTACAAAAAGGGTTACACCCTCATCTTCCAGGTCTACACCCCGGCCAGCCGCTATCTCACCGGCGCCCTGGACCTCCTGGCCAAGATGGACCCGGCCGCCAAAAAGCTGGCCATCATCCATGAAAAGGACAAGTTCTCCACCGACGTGGTGGAGGCTCTGAAGAAGTACGCCGAGGGCAAGGGCTATCAGGTGGGACTCTATGAGGGCTATGAGCCCGGCACCACCGATTTTGCCCCCTTCATCAACAAGATCCCCGCCGGCACCGACGCCATTTTGGGGGGCGGCCACTTCGCCGATACCAGCACCTTCGCCAAACAGCTGCATGAGAAGGGCATCAAGGCCAAGATGGTGGCCCTGCTCGTGGCCCCGCCGGAACCGAAATTCGCCGAGCTGGGGGAGGCCGCGGTGGGGGTCATCGGCCCCAGCCAGTGGGAGCCCCTGGCCACCACCTACAACAAAGACACGGCCCAGAAGCTGAACCTGCCCTTCGTGGGCCCCTCGGTGGAGGAGTTCAACAAGGCTTATCAGGCCAAGTATAAGGAAACCCCCTCGTATCACAGCGCCGGCGGCTATGTGGCCGGGCTGCTGCTGGGCGAGGCCATCAAGCAGGCGGGGTCCACGGACACCGCCAAGGTGAAGGAGGCCCTGGACAAGATGGACCTCCTCACTTTTTATGGCCGCCTCAAATTTGATACCGCCAAGGACCACGGTCTGCAGATCGGCCATGAAATGATCTACACCCAGTGGCAGAAAGACGCCCAGGGAAAGCTGGTGAATCAGATCGTCTGGCCCGAGGCCTTCAGGACTGCCGAGGCCAAACTCTATCGGCAATAATTCCCCTGAGGCCGGCCGTCAGCCACGCCCTGCCGGCGGCCGGCCCCCTCGAGGTTTCTCGTGTTCGGGCAACTCCTCTCCTCGCTCACGGACGGCCTGCTTCTGGGCTTTGTTTACGGTTTGGCGGCCATGGGCCTCTCCCTCATCTGGGGGGTGATGACGGTCATCAATCTGGCCCACGGGCCGGTCATCGCCCTGGGGATGTTCACCGCCTACCTGCTTTTCACCCAGGCGGGAGTCAACCCCTACCTGGCCTTGCTGCCGGTGGCCGTTTTGGGGATGGTCATGGGGCTGGTGATTTACGGCGTGGCGGTGCACCGGGTCCTTAACGCCCCCCACCTTTCCACTCTCTTGGCCACCTTTGCGGTGAACATGATCATCATCGGCGTGGGCACCGCGGTCTTCACCACCTCGCCCCACAACATCGACTACTCCCTGGGATCCTTCAGCGCCGGCCCCCTCACCGTGCCCTTCACCCGGGTGGTGGCAGCCCTGGCGGCCATGGCGGCCACGGCGCTCTTGTATCTTTTCCTCTACTTCACCCGGCCGGGGAAGGCCATCCGGGCGGTGGCCAACAACCGCATGGCCGCGGAGCTCATGGGCATCTCCTCCACCACCATGCTGGCCCTGAGCTTCGGGCTGGGGACGCTGTTGGCCTGCCTGGCGGGGGGGCTGATTGCCACCTTCTTCCCCTTCACCATCCTAAGCGGCGGCCCCTATGAGCTGAAAAGCTTCGTCATCTGCGTGTTGGGCGGCCTGGGCAACCCCCTGGGGGCGCTCCTGGGCGGCCTGCTTCTGGGGGGCCTGGAGGGCCTGGTGCCGGCCTTCATGCCGGTGAGCTGGGTGCCGGTGGTGGAATTCGGGCTCTTTGTGCTGGTGCTGCTGGTGCGGCCCCAGGGACTGTTGGGGGCCAAGTGATGCGTCCCTGGGCCCGCCTCGGCTTCTGGCTGCCCCTGGCGGCGGTCTTCGTCTGGGGCCTGGTGGTCCTCCTCATCGGCGAGGACACGCTGCGGGAGACCACCTTCACCCTGATGATGTTCGTGGGCATGGCCTCCAGCCTCAATATCCTTTTGGGCTATACCGGCTACGTCAGTTTCGGCCACATCGTCTTTTTCGGGCTAGGGGGCTATTTCGGTTTCTATCTCTTAAGCCAGCAGGGCCTCTGGCTTTTGCCCGCGGCGGTGGGAGGCGGGCTCCTCTCTGGGGTGCTGGCGGGGCTTTTGGGCCTGGCGGTGCTCCGCCTGAGGGGGGCCTACTTCGCCCTGGCCACCATCGGCATCAACGAAGCGGCGAGGGCCTTTGTCAGCAACTTCGGCCCCTTCGGCGGGGCCACCGGGCTCTTTGTCAATTTCCAGGCCTACCAGGCGTATGGCGGCGCCGGCCCGGCTTTGTGGACCACCTTCACGTATCTCTGGCTGGTGACCCTGGCGGTGCTCCTGGTGAGCGCCCTGGTGCAGGGCTCCCGCTTCGGGCTGGGGCTGATGGCCATTCGGGAGGACGAGGACGCCGCCATGGTCATGGGGGTGGCCGCACCCCGGGCCAAGACCATCGCCTTCATGCTCTCCGCCTTCTTCCCGGGCATCATCGGCACCCTGTATTTCTTCAAAAATGGCAACGTGGAGCCGGGGGACGCCTTCCAGCTGCACATGTCCATCGAGGCTTTGGTGATGATCATGCTGGGGGGCCAGGGCACGGTGGCGGGGCCGGCTTTGGGCGCGGTGGTCTATCAGGGCTTGCGGGGCTATCTCCTCACCAGCCCCCTTTTCAAGAGCCTGCATCTGGCCATGGCCGGGCTTTTCCTGCTCCTCATCGTGCTCTTTGTGCCCGCGGGCGCGGTGGGGTGGCTCCGGCATCGCTTTCCCCGCCTGCGGAAGGTGCTGACATGATCCTCCAGGTGCAAAACGTCACCAAGCGCTTCGGGGGCCTGCAGGCCCTGACGGATGTCACCTTCGACCTGAAGGAAAGGGAGATCCTGGGCCTCATCGGGCCCAACGGCGCCGGCAAGACCACCTTGTTCAATGTGTTAAACGGCGTCTTTGCCCCGGACAGGGGCCGGGTGATCTTCCGGGGGGAGGACATCACCGGGCTTCCCCCCTATGAGGTGGCCCGGCGGGGCATTGCCCGGGCCTACCAGGTGGTGCGGCCCCTAAATGAGCTCACCGTGCGGGAGAACGTCATGGTGGGGGCCTGCTACGGCCGGGAGGCCCTCTCCCTGGAGGCCGCCGCCCGGGTGGCCGATGAGGTCCTGGGCATGGTGGGGCTGCAGGATCGGGCCGAGCAGTTGGCCGGCAGCCTCAATGTGGCCCAGAAAAAGCGCCTGGAGATGGCCCGGGCCTTGGGCTCCCGGCCCTATCTGCTCCTCCTGGATGAGGTGCTGGCGGGCCTCAACCCCTCGGAGATCGCCGCCATGCTGGACACCATCCATGCCATCCGGGAATCCGGGGTGACCATCCTCATGATCGAGCACGTCATGCAGGCGGTGATGAGCGTCTCGGACCGGGTCATCGTGTTGGATTACGGCCAGCTCATCGCCGAGGGCACCCCCGAGGAGGTGGTGAACAATCCCCAGGTGATCGAGGCCTACCTGGGGGACCCGCAGATGACCGCTCGACTGATGGGAGAGTGAAGCCGCCGGGCGGCAGAAAATTTGGGACCGGACACAGGGATACCATGGCATTGCTGGAAGTGACGGACCTGGCATCGGGATACGGGGAGGTGCAGATCCTCTGGGGGGCCTCCCTGAAGCTGGAGCGGGGCCAGCTCACCACCCTGGTGGGCAGCAACGGGGTGGGCAAGACCACCTTGCTCCGCACCGTGATGGGGCTGTTGCGCCCCTGGCAGGGAAGCGTGGTCTTCGACGGCCAGGATCTCACCCGGGCCCCGGCCCACACCCGGGCCAAGGCCGGGCTGGTGTTGGTCCCCGAGGGCCGGCAGCTCTTCACCGACATGACGGTCTTGGAGAACCTGGAGATGGGGGCCTTCTCGCCCCGGGCCCGGGCCCATTTCCAGGAAAACCTGGACAAGGTCTTCGCCCTCTTCCCCCGGCTGGCGGAGCGCCGCACCCAGAAATCCGGGCTGATGAGCGGCGGCGAGCAGCAGATGCTGGCGGTGGCCCGGGGGCTCATGGCCCAGCCGGAGCTCCTCATCATCGACGAGCTCTCCTTGGGCCTCTCCCCCTTGTTGGCCCTGACCCTGTTTGAATCCCTCACCCAGCTCAAGAAATCGGGCCTCACCATGCTCCTGGTGGAGCAGAACGTCAGCATGGCCCTGGCGGTGAGCGATTATGCCTACGTCATGGCGGAGGGCCGGGTGGTGATGGAAGGGGAAGCCCGGACCCTCCTCAAGAATGACGACATCCGCCGCACTTACCTGGGGGTGGCCCACTGAAAGATAGGAGATTCCGGGAGAGGGGGCCAGGGGTCGTGGATTCCTGCCCCCTCTCCCAGTCCCTCTCCCCCCACCCCATATGGGGGGTAAGGAAGGGAGTCTGGGGGGAGGACGGGAGGCCTTAGGTCCCCCGGGCCTCCCCTCAGATGAGATGAGAAATCGAGCCAGCTGGCTTAATTTTTGCTACAATAACCGCCAAGGCTGGGGAATCCCGCCCCGGCTTTTTGTTTCCCGGGGCAGGCGGCAGCCTTAAGCAAGACGTAAAACCAGCCGTTACATGAGGTGGGAGCATGACAGTAGCGGAACCCGGCGCCCCGCCCGCCGTCCAGACCTTCCGGCCCTGCGGGCGGGCCTTTTACCTGTACTACATCGCCATGTTCCTCTGCTTCGTGGGGCCGGTGATCAACCCCGAGGTGGGCCTGCCGGTGTGGCTGGGGTGGCTTTTGGGGGCCATCCTGGTGGCCGCGGTGCTTTACCAGATGAATCAGGAATACCAGATCACCCCCACCGGCGTGCGCAAGGTCATCAAATGGCCCGCCGCGGTCCAGGAGATCCCCTGGAAGCATCTGGGGGAGGTGAAGGTGATGCGGGGCTTCACCCAGACCATGCTGCGGGTGGGCAATCTGCGCTTTGATGACACCTCCGGCGGCCCGCCGCTTTTCTGGTTCGGCCTGAGCGACCCCAAAGCCGTCAAGGAGGCGGTGGAGGCGAGGCGGCCATGAGCCTTCCCCCGGCGGACGCGGCGCTGACCCTGACCCCGGCGGCGGACCTGCCCTGGGAAGACCCGGAGCTGCACCGGCTGCCGGCCTTGCTGCGCACGGTGTGGGCTTTCCTGCGCCATCCGGGCCCGAGCTTTCGGGCCATGCACCCGGCAGGGGTGGGCCCGGCGGTGGTTTTTGGGCTTTTGACCGGCACCTTCGGCATGGCCGCGGCCCTCTACAGCCAGCTCCTCATGTCCCTGTCCCTGGACCTGCCCATGCTGAGATGGACCGGCGCCGAATTCTCCTGGCCCGTCCTCCTTTCTCTGCAGGTGTTTCTGCCTCTGTTGGTGTTCATCGGGCTGGTCCTGGGGAGCCTCTCCCTCTACCTGGTGACCCTACCTTGGCGCCGGCCGGGGCTGGGGGCGGCTTTTCGGGTGACGGGCTATGCCCAGGCGGGGTTGGTGACCGGCCTCATCCCGGTGGTGGGGGGGATGCTGGCATTGAGTATCAGCCTCTATCTCCGGGTCCGGGGGGTGCAGGAGGTCTTCCACCTGCCGGGCTGGCGGGCCTGGTTGGCGGTGGCCGCCGCCCTGCTGGTGGAGAGTCTCTTTCTGGTGCTGGGACTGGTGCTGCTGTTGGTGCCGCTGGCGTATCTGGCCCTCCGCTGAGCCCGGCACCGGAAATCGGGCTGGCTTCTGAAGCGGCCTCCTCGCAACTGGCGGCTGGGAGGAAAAGAAAGGAAGGCCGGAGACCTCAGGAGAAAACTTACCGGGATGGCCGAACAGCCCCGCCCTTGACCTCAATCCTTAAGATACCGCTTCACCGTGGCCCTGAGGTCCTCCAGATCCGACGACTTCACCAGGTATTCATCCGAGGCCCAGGTGGCGAAATCCTGCTTGTACTCGCCGTAGGCGGTGCTCAGGACCACCGGCAGGTTGGGGTGGCGCTCCTTGATCTGCCGGAGGGCCTCAATGCCGTCCATCTCCGGCATCTTGATGTCGAGAATCACCAGGTCCAAGGGCACCTTCTCCACAATCTCCAGGGCTTCCCGGCCATTGCTGGCGGTATAGACTTCGTAGCCTTCCTCCTTCAGCTCCTCGCTGTACAAGAGGCGGATGGCCATTTCGTCGTCGGCAACCAGGATTTTCTTCATCACCTACCTCCGGTGGGCACATGCAGGGCTCCGGCCGGCGCCGCCTGGCGGCCGGCGTCCTTCACCAGACAATATTTGGCGATGGGCAGGGTGACGATGAAGGTCACTCCTTTGCCCAGCTCATTTTTCACCTCAATCTGACCGTAGTGCCGGGAGACGATGCGCTGGGCGATGGACAGGCCCAGACCGGTGCCGTAATCCTTGGTGGAGAAGAAGGGGTTGAAGATATTGTGCAACACCTCCAGGGGGATGCCGCCGCCGGTGTCGCTCACTGCCGCCGCGGCATACAGGCCGTCCTCCCGTTCCACCGGATACGTGCGGATGGTGAGGGTGCCGCCCTGGCTCATGGCCTGGCGGGCGTTCTGGAACAGGTTGTAAAATACCTGCTTGAGCTGGCGGTCGTCGCAGTGCAGCCGGGGCAACGGCGCCAGTTCCTTCACCACCTTGATGTTGTGGGCGTCCAGGTCACGCTGCACCAGGACCAGGGTGTCCTCGATGATCTGATCCAGGTCGTGATCCCCGAAGTAGCTCAGGTTCTCCCCGGTGAAGTCCAGGATCTCCTTCAGGAGTTTCTCCAGCCGGGAGACCTCCTCCTGGATGACCTCCACATAGCCCCTGAGGGGCGAGTCTTTCTCCACCAGCTTGCCGATGCGCCGGGCAAAGCCGCCGATGGACACCAGGGGGTTTCGGATTTCGTGGGCCATGCCGGAGGCCAGGCTGCTTAGGGCCGCCAGGCGGTCGGATTCCAGCATGCGCTCCCGGATGAGCATCAGTTCCCGGTTGTTGGCCTCGATGGTGGAATAGAGGCGGGCGTTTTCCAGGACCAGGGCGGCCTGGGTGGCCAGCATCTGGAGCACGTGCAGGGGCTCGGGCTCCAGGGGCCGGCCGGAGGCCTGGTTGTCCACCAGGATGACCCCGGTGGCCCGGTCTTTCACCACCAACGGCGCAATGAAGTATTCCTGGGCGTCCAGGGCTGCGGGGGTGCTCGTCTCCTTTTGGTGGATGTGGAAGGCGCGCTGCTGCAGCACCGCCAGGGCCAGGGAGCCGCAATCGGGCCGGAGCGGGATCTGCCAGTCCGCCACCGGCAGGGGGTGGCTGAGCGGCCGGGCCAAGGCCTCGGAGAGGCTGATCTCCTCCTTGTCCTCCGGCAGGCGTTGGGCCCCTTTGACGCCGTGCAGGGTCTGGCTGGCCTCGTCCACCATGAGGACCACCGCCCGGTCGAAGCCCAGGCCCTGGGGGTGAATGAGGCCCTGGAGGAGGATCTCCAGCAAGCGGTCCCGGTTGACGGTGGTGAGGAGGGCCCGGGAGATCTCCTGCAGAGCGGTGAGGTTGTGCACCATACGCTCATTGCGCTCCGCCAGGGACTCCACCTGCTGGTAGGTGAGGGCGTTCTCCAGGGCGTTGACGATGAGCCCGGCCATGGTGAAGAGGAGCTGCCGGTTTTCCGGGTCGAAGGGCTGGAATTCCCCCTCCGGGGTGATCTTGTCAAAGACGCACAGGGTCCCTTCCAGCTGGCCCTTGAAGGTGAGGGGCACGATGAGGTAATAATGCGTGCGGCCTTCCGCATCCAGGGTCTGGCCCTGGAGGAAAGGCGGCTCCATCGTGGCCCCGGGCGCCGGCGCCGGCATGATGGGACAGAGCTGGGCCGGCGGCACCTGGCCGTACTGGGAGGAGACCTTGGTCTGACCGGTGGCCCGGTCCACGATATGCAGGGCCGCCCCCCGGGCGGTGATCACCTTGGCGGTGGTGGAGACCACCCGCTCCAGGAGCTCGTCCAGCTCCATGGTGGCGCTCAGGGCCTTGCCCACCTCAAAGAGCACGGAGAGCTCAGCAATGCGCTTCTTGGAGTCCTCCTGCAGGAGGGCCTGGCGCACCGTGCTGGCCAGCATCAGGGTGACCAGATGGATGGTCTGGCGCTCGGCAGGCCCGAAGGTGCGCTCCCGGTGGTCCGCCAGGAGGAGCACCCCATAGAGGAAATTATCATCCGCCACCGGGAAGGCGGCCAGGGTTTGATACTCCGGCAGGAGGCGTTCCAGGCCGGCGTTGGCGGCCACCACCCCCTCCTGGTAGCGGTAGGCCAGCTTCACCTGGCGGGCGGCGGCGGCCTGCCCCACCACCCCCTGCCCCAGTCGGAACTCCAGGCGCCCGGCGGCGGGCACCGGCCCCTGGCTGCTCACCTGGAGGCTCAGCACCTCCTTGCTCTTGTCCAGGCCGAAGTAGAGGGCTAGGTCCACCCTTAGGTGCCGGGCCAGGAGGTGCACCAGGTTGCTGAGCCGTTCCCCGAAACTGATGGTGGAGGTGCTGATCTCCACCATCTGGGTGAGGAATGCGGTGCGCTCCGACGCCATACCGCCTTACCCGCCCAGGGCCTGGCGGCGTTTGTCCTGCGCCAGGCGATAGAGGTCTTCGTATTGAGGGGCCACCCGATCCCAGGAGAAATCCAGGGCCATGTTGCGGCGCATCAGGGCCTGCCAGGCCGGCCGGTCCGCATAGAGGGCCAGCGCCTGGCGGATGGCTCCCAGGAAGGCCTCCGGGGTGTAATCGTGGAACTTGAAGCCGCTCCCTTCGCCGGTCTCCGGGTTATAGGCGGTGATGGTCTCCTCCAGGCCGCCGGTGGCCCTGACCACCGGGATGGTGCCGTAGCGCAGACAGTAGAGCTGGTCCAGACCGCAGGGCTCATAACGGGAGGGCATGAGAAAGATGTCAGCGCCGGCGATGATCTGATGCGCCATCGCCTCGGAAAATTCCAGGGACAGCCCGAAGCGCCCGCTGAACTTCAGGGCCTGCTCCTGCAAGATGTACTGATGGCGCTCCTCTCCGGTGCCCTGCAAGACCAGGCCCACCTCCAGACGGAAGAGCTCCTCCAGGATGGCCTCCAACAGGTCAATGCCCTTGCGCTCGTAAAGGCGGGTGGTGAGGCCGAACAGGGGGGCCTCCAGGGGCAGGGTGAGGCCGAAATGCTTGAGCAGCGCCTCCTTGCAGCGCTCCTTGCCGCTTAAGTCCTCCGGGGAGTATGGGGCCGGGAGGAAGGGATCCCGGGCCGGGTCCCAGCGTTCGTAATCCACCCCCACCACGATGCCGAAGAGGTCCTGGGCCCGCTCCTGAAAGACGCCTTCCAGCCCGAAGCCCTGCTCCGGGGTGAGGATCTCCTCCCGGTATTTGTGGCTCACGGTGCTTAAGAGGTCGGCGAAGACCAGGCCGCCCTTCATCAGATTGATGCGGCCGAAGAACTCCAGGGCCTTGGGGGAGAGGAGCTC
The DNA here is from genome assembly GCA_037481655.1 of Desulfobaccales bacterium. Lineage (NCBI taxonomy): Bacteria > Pseudomonadati > Thermodesulfobacteriota > Desulfobaccia > Desulfobaccales > Desulfobaccales bacterium. Next base: position 36,653 of record JBBFLF010000020.1, read on the forward strand.
CCAGCCCAGGCCGGTGAGGGGCAGGTCAAAGGCGGAGAAGATGCCCTGGAAGCCCACGTTGTGGACGGTATAAACGATGGGCAGGCGCTGCAGCCGGGGGCGTTCCCGGTAGAGGGTGCGGCAGTAGACCGGCACCAGGCCGCTTTGCCATTCGTGGCAATGGCAGACGTCCAGCTCCAGCTCCAGGGCCTCCACCATCTCCACCACTGCCCGGCTGAAGAAGATGAAGCGCTCGGCGTTGTCCTCGAAATCCCCGTAGGCCGTGCCGTAGAGGCCGTCCCGGTTGTAGAGGGCATCCTGGCCGATGAAATAGAAGTGCACCCCCGAGGGCAGCCGGGTCTCATAGATGTCGGCGGACAGGGTTTTGAAGGACAAAGGAATGGGCAGGCTTTTCCCGGTAAAGGTGAGGGGGTGGCCCGATTCCCGCACCTGGCGGTAGAGCGGCAGGACCACCGCTACCTGGTGCCCCCGGCGCACCAGGGAGTGGGACAGGGCGGAGATGACTTCCGCCAGACCGCCGCTGCGGGCGAAGGGATTGGCTTCGGGGGTGACCATCAGGATGCGCATGGGGGCCGTCCTTTCGGGATTACCAGTGCACTTCCCTCAGATAGGTGGCGGCATCCTCCGGCGGGGTAGGGTTGATGAAGAACCCGGAGCCCCACTCAAAGCCGGCCATCAACGTCAGCTTGGGCATGATCTCAAAATGCCAGTGATAATGGGGAATGGCGGGCTCCCGCACCGGGGCGGTGTGCAGGATGAAGTTATAAGGGGCGCCGCGCAGCGCGGTGTGCAATCTTTTGAGGGTCGTGGAGAAAATGGCCGCCAGTTGTGCCAGCGAGCCCTCCTGCAGCTCCACATAGGATGAATGATGGGTCTTGGGGAGGATCCAGACCTCAAAGGGGGAGCGGGGGGCAAAGGGGCAGAGGGCCACAAACTCCTCGTTCTCCTCCACCACCCGGATGCCCTGCTGCAGCTCCTGGCGGATCATGTCGCAAAAAACGCAGCGCTCCTTCCAGTTATAGTAAAACTTGCTGCCGTTGAGCTCCTCCATGACCAGCTCCGGGACGATGGGGAGGCTGATGAGCTGGCTGTGGCTGTGCTCCAGGGAGGCGCCGGCGGCCCGGCCCTGATTTTTGAAGACCAGCACATAGCGCATGCGGGGGTCCTCCCCCAGGCTGCGGATGCGCTCCCGGTAGGCCTTCAGGACCAGGATGAAGTGCTCCACCGGCAGGGTGGCCAGATTGAGGCGATGATCCGGGCTCTCGATGATGACCTCGTGGGTGCCGATGCCGTTCATCTTGTCGAACATGCCCTCGCCTTGACGGTCGGGCTCCCCTTGCAGGATGAGGGCGGGAAACTTGTTGTTCACCACCCGCAGCTGCCAGCCCGGGGTATTGGGCTGGGTGTTGGGGTCCCGGAAGGCGAAGATCTCGGGCGGCGTGGTGTGTTCGTTGCCGGGGCAAAAAGGGCAGAAGCCCCCCTTCACCACCTCCTCCTCCACCACGAAATCATGGGGCCGTTTGCCTCGCTCGGTGGCGATGATCACCCAGCGGCCGATGATGGGATCTTTGCGCAACTCCGGCATGACGCCGCCTCACTTGTGCTCTGGGTCAGGGCCACCCTCAGCTCCGGCCGCGGCCCTTCACTTCCCGGTGGGTGAGGCCCCGTGGCCCCTGCACCCGACCCCGATGGAGCCGGGAAGGTTATTGAGGGAAGGGCCGGGGAGGCGGTGGCTTCCCGCCCTCTCCGCCCCGGTCAGCTTGAGGCCACAGCCCCGATTTTCCAAATAATATAAGGAGTTGGGGGAGTGGAGCGGGGTGGAAACCGGAAGCCGTGGCCCCATGCCCCTGCTCCCCCAAGCTTTGGGCACCCGTCTCAGTATATCCCCCCAGGGGGAAGTTGCAAGGCATTTGGCCGGTTACCGGAGCTGAGGGGCCCGCCTCCCCGGCCCCGCCGGCCGTGGCCCCCATGTCTCCCTAGCGCCTGAGCAGATACAGCAGCAGGGTCAAAATTACACTCAGCAGGATGCTGGTGCCCAAAGGAAAATAAAAGGTGAAGTTGCCCCGGCGCCAGACGATGTCGCCGGGCAGCTTCCCCAGCCAGGGGATTTTGGGGGCCGCCAGGAGCACTACGCCCACCAGCGCCAGGATGACGCCGGTGAGGATGAGAAAGCGTCCCAGCTCCGTCATCTCCTCCCTCACCTCCTCTCGGCCGGCCGGCCGGATATCTTGAGAGGGTTCAAGGTATTTTGGTCTCCCACCCCACGTATCCCCAGGTGCACCGTTTCCCCGGGAAGCGGTGCCATGTCTTCCGAGGTGGCGCCGGCCCCGGTTCCCCCAGTTTACTGGGGGGATGAGGCCAGGGCCTCCCGCAGTCTTTGGCCCACCTTCTCCATGTCCCCGGGGAGATAGCGCCCCTGGGGGAAGAAGTGCAGGCCGTCGCTCAAAAAGCGGGGGATGACATGCAGATGGGCATGAAACACCACCTGGCCGGCGGCCTCGAAGTTGTTCATGCCGATATTGAAACCCCGGGCAAAGAGGGCCTGCCTTAAGCCCTCCGCCACCCGGCGGCAGACCCGGCCCATTTCCAGCCACAGGTCGTCCGGGAGGTCCAGCAAGGTCTCGTAATGCGCCTTGGGAATCACCAGGGTATGGCCGTAGTGCACCGGGGCAATGTCCAGGAAGGCCAGCACCCGGTCGGTCTCCCAGACCCGGACGCAGGGCTCGCGGCCGGCGGCGATGCGGCAGAAGATGCAGTCCGGCATGGAGCCCCCTTCTCACTCCGGCAGGTAGGTGGCGCAGGCGGTCTCCGACTCCCAGACGCTCACCCGGCTCACCCGCACGTCCTTACCGTTGAGGCGGCCCTGCAGTTGTTCGGCCAGATAGCGGGCGATGTTCTCCGAGGAGGGGTTCTGGGTCCGGAAGGCCGGGTGCTCATTCAGGTAGGTGTGGTCCAGCTCCTCCAGCACCTCCTTGGTCATGGCCTTGAGCACCCCGAAATCCAGGACCAGGCCCGCCTCGTCCAGTCGGCTGCCGCTGACCTGCACCTCCACCTTCCAGTTGTGGCCGTGGAGGGCCTCGCATTTGCCGTAAAAATTCTCCAGCCGGTGGGCGGCAGAGAAGTGGGTGATGATTTTCAGTTCGTACATGGGCTCAGGAACGCCCTCCTTTCACCTGGCGCAGGCGGTTTTCCATCCGGCTGATGAGGGTTTTCAGGTCGGCCTGCAGACCGGCCAGATCCCGGTGGCGCTTGGCGTCGATGCGCTTCAACTCCTCCAGCCAGAATTCCAGCAAGGCCCGCTCCCGCTTCTGCAATTCCTCTTCCACTTTCTGCTGCAACTGTCGGATAAGGGCCGGGTCCATGCACGCCTCCGGGTTCGGGCAAGTTGGTTAATTCTTTACCATAAACCGGCGGGGCGCACCAGGGGAGGGGCTCAGAACTGCCGGATGGGCCAGTGCCGCTTTTGGGCCAACCGGCGCAGGCGCCGGCGGGGGTTGACGGCCACCGGATGGCCCACCAGCTCCAGGAGCGGCAGGTCGCTCAGGTGATCGCCGTAGGCATAGGAGCGGGCCAGGTCCAGACCGTGGCGGCGGGCCAGCTCCTGCACCAGGATGGCTTTGTTCCGGCCCCGAGGGTGCAGTCCCCGGATCTCTCCGGTGAAGCGGCCGCCGTTTTCCACCAGCTCGGTGGCGATGAGCCACTCGGCCCCGGCCAGCTCCTTCAGTGGCCTCAGGAGGAAAATCAGGGAGCCGGTGAGGAGGATCACCACGTGGCCCGCGGCCTGATGCTCCCGCAGGCAGGCCAAACCCACGGGACTGAGCCGGGGCAGGATCTGCTCCCGGAAACATTCCTCCGCCCGGGGGAGCACCCCTTCCACCCTTTGCCCCGCCAGGTAGGATTTGTTGCGATGCCGCTCCGCCGGCGACAGGGCCAGGCGGGCCAGATAGGCCAGGGCGGTTCCGGGGGAGAGCAGACCGCAGCTCAGCAGATGCCGGAAGAAGAGGCGCTCGGTGTGCCCCTTGACCAGCGTGCGGTCCACGTCGAAGATGGCTGCCACTCGGGCCATGGGTGTTCCCTGCTGGGCTCCCCCTGCTCACCGGGCCGGTTGCGCTCGGTAGGTCACCGGGGTCAGGTGGTCTCTTGGTGGAAAAAGATGCGGCCGTCCAGGAGCACCGGCACCCCCCGGAGGATACACAACCCCGTGCTTATGAGAATAAGTCCAAAATTGACCGGCTGCAAGGCTGACACGGCGGCGGGATCATGGAAACTCAGGGCATGCGTCAGCCACAGAAAGCTGAAGGTCACCCCTTTGGCCAGGCCGTAAAAGGCCCGCATGAAGCGGGAGGCCACCAGAAAGCGCCCCAGGGCGGAGTGCATCATGGCAAAGCCGGGCTTGCCCCGGGCCAGGGCCACGCCCCGGATGCCGTCCACCACAAAGGAGCGGATGAGAAAGATCACCGGCACCGCCAAAGGCACCATCCCCAAGGTGAGGAAGGCCACCCAGAGGATGTTTTCCACCGCCCGGTCCAGGGCCACATCCAGGACCGCCCCCAATTCCGTCACTTCCCGGCGCCGGCGGGCCACATAGCCGTCCACCCAGTCCAGGAGAAAGAGCAGGATCAGGAGGGCCAGTCCCGCCAGTTGCCAGCCGAAGGAGGGCACCCCGAACAGCAGGGCCAAAAGCAGGAGCAACAGCGGCAGTCGGGCCAGAGTAATGAGATTCGCCAGAGACATGCAGCCAGAAACGACATGATCGCCCGCCCGGTCCGGGCCGGGCACGGGACACGCCCCTTCCCCCAGGGGTTTCAGATTTCCGGTGATTGAAAAACAAGGGCGCGCATTTCCTGGGTGGCGAGCGGGGAGAGCCTCCAGCCGGCACCCTTGGCCCCTGCCTCTCTGAGGGCAACGCCCTCACCTTATCAGAAACCTCCGGCCCATGCCAGGGAATAACGCCGGGAGAGGGCCTCTTCACCTTTTCCGGGCGGGGGATTTATGCTAAGGTGAACCAGCAAGATTGACGGCCGGCAGGGGACACCCACCCCTGCTTCAGGCACGAGGTCGCCTCATGCACACCCCGACGGGAAACCGCCCGGCACCTGCCAGTCTCGGGCCCCGCTACGCCCTGCTCAGGCTCCTGCGGGAGGAGCCCTGGGGGGACGTCTGGCTGGCCCAGGACCGTTTTCTCCATGTGGAGGTGGCGGTGAAGTTCATGCCCCGAGAGGCCCCGGAATTCGAGCTGGCCCGGGACTTCCTCATGGAGGAGGGCCGCCTGGCCTTCCGCCTGCGCCATCCCCGGATCCTGGCAGGGTTTTACGCCGGCGAAATCGAGGAGGGGGTCTTTCTCATCCTGGAGCCCTTCGCCGGGGAGAGCCTGCTTGCCCGGCTCACCCGCCTGCCCCGGGTCGGCCTCAGCCAGGCGCTGCACCTCCTGGAGCAGGCCGGCCAGGCCCTGGCCGCGGCCCACGCCCAGGGAATCGTGCATCAGGGGCTCACCCCGGTGAGCGTGCTGGTGGAGGGCGAGCGCCTCAAGGTGGCCAATTTCGCCTTTCCGCCCCGCCAGGAGGATGATCTCAGCCATCTGGAGCTCAAGGCCTACGTGGCGCCGGAGGTGCTCCGGGGCGAGGAGGTGACCCCGGCGGCCAATATCTTCTCTTTGGGGGTGCTGGGCTTCCGCCTCACTGTGGGCAGTCTCCCGTATCCCCTGACCTTCGATGAGCCCTTCCCCTACCGCCTGGAGATGCCGCCCGCGGATCTGGGGGAGTTGCCGGTGGCCTTGCAGAACCTGTTCCTGCGCTGCCTGGCGCCGGCCCCGGAGGACCGCCTGGCCGACGGGGAGGCCTTTCTGAACGCCCTGGCCCAGGCCCGGGAGCTGTGGCGGGCTGCCCCCCGGGAGGAACGCCACGCCTGGGAGACCGCCGAGGACCGGGCCACGGCGGTTACCGGGGCCCGCAAACTCTGGGAGGAGGGGGCGGCCTGGGGCCGGCGGTTGCGCGAGGGTCTGACGCCTCTGGCTGACCGGGCCCGCCAGGCTCCCCGGCGGCTGTGGTATGGCGCCGGACTGGCTCTCCTGGTATTCCTGCTCTTGTGGGGGGGCTCCCGCCTGCTGTGGACCAGCCGCCCGGCAGCCCCGCCGCCGCCGGAGGCGCCCGCAGTGCCCGTGAGGCCGCCGGAGGTGGCGGGGCCGCCCCGGGGTGCGTCCCCGGCAGGGCGCCCCCCGGAGACGTCGCCTGCCCCGGCGCCGGCGCCGCCCGCCACGACGCAGGCTCCGGCCGGGGCCGCCCGGGAGGAAAAGTTTATCCTTCTCGTGGCCAGCTACACTAAGTACGAGCAGGCCCGGGCCCTGGCGGACAAGCTCAAGGCCCGTCAGCTGCCGGCCAAGGTGATGCGCACCACCCCGGGAGGCAAGCCCATGTTCCAGGTGCGGCTGGGGCCGTATGCCCAGCGGACCCAGGCGGAGGAGGCCGCCCGGAAACTCAAGGCCGAGGGCTTCACCCCCAAGCTGGCCCGACTCAAACCCGAGGCGGCAGGGAATCCCCCTGCCGGGAGAAGCAGACGATGAGCGTGGTATTTCAGACCGATTTTCCGGACATCGGCCCCCGCCACCAGGGCAAGGTCCGGGACATTTACGATTTGGGGGACACCCTGCTTCTGGTGGCCACCGACCGCATCTCCGCCTTTGACGTGGTCATGGCGGATCCCATCCCCGACAAGGGCCGCATCCTCACCCGGCTGTCCGCTTTCTGGTTCCGGCACCTGGCCGACGTGGTGGAAAATCACCTCCTCAGCCTGGCAGTGGAGGAGTTCCCCCCCGCCTGTCGGCCCTACCGGGAGATCCTGGCCGGCCGGAGCATGCTGGTGAAAAAATGCCGGCCCCTCCCCATCGAATGTATCGTCCGGGGGTATCTGGCGGGCTCGGGCTGGGCGGAATACAAGAAACAGGGTACCGTCTGCGGTCTGGCTTTGCCCCCGGGTTTAAGGGAGTCCGAACGCCTGCCGGAGCCCATTTTCACCCCCTCCACCAAGGCTACCACCGGCCACGACGAAAACATCCCCTTTGAGGAAGCCGCCCGCCTCGTGGGCCGGGAGCTGGCCGAAGAGGTGCGGCGCCTGAGCCTGGAGTTGTATCGCCGGGCCAGCGCCTGGGCCGAACCCCGGGGCATCATCCTGGCGGATACCAAGTTTGAATTCGGTCTGCTGGACGGCCGTCTCCTCCTCATCGACGAGGTCCTCACCCCCGATTCCTCCCGCTTCTGGCCCAAAGAGGACTACGAGCCGGGCCGGCCCCAGAAGAGCTACGACAAGCAGTATCTACGGGACTACCTGGAATCCCTGGGCTGGAACAAACAACCGCCGCCCCCGCCCCTGCCCCCTGAGGTCATCACCCAGACCCGGGCCAAATACCTCCAGGCCTTAAAAGCCCTCACCGGCGAAGAGCTGGATTGAGCCTGCTACTCTTGGGGAGGGGGCCAGGGGCCGAGGGCCCCTGCCCCCTCCCCAAACCCCTCCCCCAACCCCATATAGGGGGGTGGGGAGGGGGAGTCTGAGGGGAGGGCGGGGGGCCAGTGGTCCCCCGGCCCTCCCCTCAGGGGCTCTAGTTGTGGGTTTGGCCGCCAGGAAAGCGCTCCATCATCCCGGGCAAAGGAGCAGTAAAAAGCCTCAGGAGGAAACTGCTCCGTTCATTTAGGTGAGCTTGTCTGCAAAAAGGTTTTCGGGGGAGGGGGCCAGGGGCCGAGGGCCCCTGCCCCCTCCCCAAACCCCTCCCCCAA
>JBBFLF010000021.1 GCA_037481655.1 Desulfobaccales bacterium
CGCCCCCCTCCCCAACCCCATAAGGGGTTGGGGGTGGGGTTTGGGGAGGGGGCAGGGGTTGTCAACCCCTGGCCCCCTCCCCAAACTTCATCACTGGAGAGAAACATGCTCAAACCGCAGACGATCACGCAAAAAATCCTGGCGGCGCATTGCGGCCGGGAGTATGTGGCGCCGGGGGAGTTGATTTTGGCCCAGGTGGACATTGCCCTGGGGAATGACATTACCGCGCCCATTGCCATTCGGGAGTTTCGGGAGTCGGGGGCGACCCGGGTCTTTGATCCGGAGCGGGTGGTGTTGGTGGCGGATCATTTTGCCCCCAACAAGGACATCCCCTCGGCCATTCAGTGTCAGACGCTGAGGGAGTTCGCCCGGGAGCAGGGCCTGAAGCATTTCTATGACGGCGGCGAGATGGGGGTGGAGCACGCCCTGTTGCCGGAGAAGGGCATTGTGGTGCCGGGGGATGTGATCATCGGGGCGGACAGTCACACTTGCACCTATGGCGCCTTGGGGGCCTTTGCCACCGGGGTGGGCTCCACGGACCTGGCCGCGGCCATGATCACCGGCGAGGCCTGGTTCAAGGTGCCGGAGTCCATCCGGCTGGAGTATGTCGGCGTCTGCTCGCCCTGGGTGACGGGCAAGGACCTGATCCTGCACACCATCGGCGATTTGGGGGTGGACGGGGCCCGCTACATGGCCATGGAGTTTGTGGGCCCGGCCATCGCCGCCCTCAACATGGCGGAGCGCTTCTCCATGGCCAACATGGCAGTGGAGGCGGGGGCCAAAAACGGCATCATGGCGGTGGATGACATCACCCTGGCTTACGTCAAGGAGCGGGCTCTGAGGCCGTATCGGGTATATGAGAGCGATGCCGGGGCGCCGTATGCCCTGAGCCGCACCTATGACGTCAGCAAGCTGGAGCCCCTGGTGGCCTACCCGCCCTCGCCGGAGAATGTGCATCCGGTCTCCGAGGCCCAGGCCCAGGGCATCCGCATTGACCAGGCGGTCATCGGCTCCTGCACCAACGGGCGCCTGGAGGATCTCCGGCTGGCGGCCCGGGTGTTGCAGGGGCGGAAGGTGGCCCGGGACGTGCGTCTCATCGTCATCCCGGCCACCCCCCTCATCTACCGCCAGGCCCTGGAGGAGGGGTTGCTGGCTATTTTCCTGGAGGCCGGGGCGGTCATCAGTCCGCCCACCTGCGGTCCCTGCCTGGGAGGCCATATGGGCATTCTGGCGCCCGGGGAGGTGGCCATCGCCACCACCAACCGCAACTTCACCGGCCGCATGGGGCATCCCACCTCCCAGGTCTATCTGGCCAACCCGGCGGTGACCGCGGCCTCGTCGGTGACCGGCCGCATCACCTCGCCTGCCGCCTTGTAGCGCCGGCCCATTTTTTCCTTTGGGGGAAAATTTTTCCCCGTGCTATAATAGGTGCCATCGGGAAGGAGGCAAAATCGGCCTCTTTCCCGGGATGGCTGCCACACTGTTCCTTCCCCAATCATGGCCTGAGCTGGAATCTGCCTGCCGTGCCCCTCAGGGCACGCCTTTTGCTAAAAATGGGGCAACTCTTACCCCGGCCGCACCTTGAGGACTTGAGGGAAGCCGGAAGCCGGCGAGGCGGGCATGAAGATCCGGGTTCTGTGGGTCATGGCAGCCGTGTGCGCAGTGGTGATGGGAGGATGTGCCGAGCTGGGAGGCACCTCCTCCGGCACCAATAAACTGCTCACCGGTCATCTCCTGGAAACCACCACTACCTCCGGCCATGTGCTCCGGCTCATGGCCCAGGAGCTGGAAGGCTGGGACGACTACGACCGCAATCCCCGCAAAGGGAACGGTGACGCCTGCATCCTCAAGGCCGAAGCCCGGTTCTGAGCTGCCACCGGAAGTGCAGGGGGGAAAGGGGGGAGAAGCTCCGGCTTTTCCCCTTCTAGGGCCATCGAGGAATTTTTCTCCTGGGAAACACCAAAGGAGAAATGTCTTTTTCCCGCTTAATACCGAGACCCTCAGCCCATCGTTCCATGAAAATCCTATCAGAGCACAGGGATGAGTCCCGGGAGGCGAAAGGGGCCTCGACCCTTGGCGCCCATCTTCAAAGCCTGGGTCCATCTTTCTAGAGTCTAGACTTGCCGTGGAAAAAAGACTCAGAGAGAAATCGCGGGGCGTCGTCGGGCGAAAAGTGATGGGGTCGTGAAGGAAATTACCCAGGCTTCAGAGCAGCTTTTGCAGTTTGACTGAGAAAGCCTTTGAGGTTCTGCCAACCTATTCTCAGATTAGACACCGCCGGGCCCGCACCACCCGCTGAACCCCCTGATAGTCCCGCAAAATGGTGATGGCCTCGTAGGCGCGGGTCTCTGTCAGCAAAGCCCGCACCGCCTCGGCCTGCCCCTGGCCCACCTCCAGGGCCAGCCAGCCTCCCGGTGCCAGGAAATGATGCGCCTTTTGGCAGAAGGGCCTAAGGAGCGCCAAGCCGTCCTCACCCCCCCACAAAGCCTCCCGGGGCTCATATTGCCGCACCTCCACCGGCAGACTCTCCCAATCCTTCGCCGGGATATACGGCAGGTTGGCCGCCACGGCCTGAAAATGGGGGCCGGGCCTGAGGGCCTGAACTAAATTCCCCTGAAGGAACTGCACCCGCTCCGCCACCCTCAGGCGGCGGGCGTTGGTGCGCGCCACCTTGAGGGCTTCGGCGGAGAGTTCCACCCCCAGCCAGCGCCAGTGGGGCAGCTCCCGGGCCAAGGCAATGATCACTGCGCCGGAGCCCACCCCCACCTCCAGACCCAGGGGCGGGGCGCCACCTTCAGGGGGGCCTGCCTCTGGAGCAATGCTGCCCCTGTCCGGCGGCGCCGTGTTTTTCAGCACCTCCAGCAGGCTCTCCACCAGAAGCTCCGTCTCCGGCCGGGGGATGAGGGTGGCGGGGCTGACCAGAAAATCCAGGGACCAGAATTCCTTGTGGCCGGTGAGATAGGCGGTGGGCTCGCCCTGCACCCGCCGGCGGATGAGGGCCTTGTAGGCCGCCAGCTCCTCGGCGGTGAGGGGCTGGTCATGGCGCAGGTAAAGCTCCAGGCGGCTTACGCCCAGGACATGGGCCAGCAACACCTCGGCGGAGGCCCGGGGCTCGGAGACCCCCTTGTCCTGGAAATAACGGGTGGTCCACTTCAGCACCGCCAGGATGGTCCAGGTGGGGGGCGCCGCCATTTACGCCTGTTTCAGCGCCTCGGTGCGGTAGTGGGTGATGAGGGCCTGAAGGAGCTCGTCCAGGTCGCCCTCCATGATGTCGGAGAGGCGATATAAGGTGAGGCCGATGCGGTGATCCGTGAGGCGCCCCTGGGGGAAGTTGTAGGTGCGGATGCGTTCGCTGCGATCGCCGCTTCCCACCTGGCTTTTGCGCTCCTGGGCGATGCGGGCCTGCTGCTCCTGCACCTTCAGGTCCAGCAACCGGGCCCGGAGCACCTTCAGGGCCTTGGCCTTGTTTTTGTGCTGGGATTTCTCGTCCTGGCAGGTGACCACCAGGCCGGTGGGCAGGTGCGTCACCCGCACCGCCGAGTCCGTGGTGTTCACTGACTGGCCGCCGGGCCCGGAAGAGCGAAAGACGTCAATGCGCAGCTCCTCGGGGCTGATCTGCACGTCCACCTCTTCCGCCTCCGGCAGGATGGCGACGGTGACCGCGGAGGTGTGGATGCGGCCCTGGGACTCGGTCTCCGGCACCCGCTGCACCCGGTGGGTGCCGCTCTCATATTTGAGCTGGCTGTACACCCGGTCCCCGGAGATGGCGGCGATGATTTCCTTGAAGCCCCCGAGACCGGTGGGGGAATGGCTCAGCACCTCCAGCTTCCAGCCCCGGCGCTCCGCCAGGCGGCTGTACATGCGGAAGAGGTCGGCGGCAAAGAGGCAGGCCTCCTCACCGCCGGTGCCGGCCCGGATCTCCAGGATGACATTTTTTTCATCGTTGGGATCTTTGGGGAGCAGGAGAAATTTCAGCTCCTCCTCCAGGGCCTGGACCTGCTCCCGTAAGGTCTGAATCTCCTCCCGGGCCAGGGCCTTGAGCTCCTCGTCGGTCTCCTCCTTGAGGAGGGTCTGGCTGTCGGCCAGCTCCTTCTGCAACTGGCGGTAGCGCCGGAAGGCCTGCACCAGGGGCGTGAGCTCCGCATGCTCCTTGCTGAGGCGCAGGTATTCCTCCTGCTGGCGCAACACCTCCGGGTCCGCCAGGCGGGTTTCCAGGCTGAGATATTGCTGTTCCAGGTTTTCCAGTCGGTCAGTCAACATATCTTAAGGGCACTTTTTCCTTTATTTTAGCACAAAAGAAAGGGAATCACCCAGTCCGGGCGGTTGAAGAATTCGGGAAGGTTGAGATGTGCGTGATTGAATCGCCCAAGGCGATGACTGTTGTTTAAGGCAGGGTCATGAAAGGGGCTCCAGGGAGGCAGCGGGGGCCACCGCTCAGTCAGCGGCCAGGCGGCGGATGATGGGAGGAATGGTGGCGGTGGCCAGATGGGGCAGGGAACCGCCCCCCAGGACCACCTGCAAGGGGAGATTCAGCTCCCGGGCGGTGAAGCACATGAGGTCGGCGATCTCCAGAAAAGCCGCCTCACTTAAGCCCAGGGCGCCGTAGTCCTCGGCGTGGGTGTCAAAGCCGTAATACCAGACCAAGAGATCGGGCTTGAAGGCGGCGACGCGGGGGAGCTCCCGGCGCACTGCGTCCACATAGGCCTTATCCACCCCGGGCTGCCAGGCCAGAGCATACACGTTCACATCCACCTTGGTGCCGTCGGGGCTGACGTAATCTGTGCCGCAGAAGCACACGTGCAGGACCTCCGGGTCCTCGGTCACCAGCTGGCGGGTGCCGTCGCCGTGGTGGGCGTCGGTGTCGTAAATGGCAAAGCGGCGCCAGGGGCTGATCTCCCTGACCCGGGTGAGGGCGATGACCACATCGTTGAAACAGCACGCACCCCAGAAATGCCGGTAGCCGGCATGGTGGCCGCCGGCGCCGATGAAGCAGAAGGCCCGGTCCAGTTCACCCCTGGCCAGGGCCTCCATGGCCGCCACCACGCCGCCCACGGACTCATAGGCGGTGGCGCACAGACTGTCCCGGGCCACCAGCCGGGGCATGTCCGGGGCGTGCACCTTGAGGATGAGCTCCTCCGAGGCCCGGGGGCACTGAAAGAGCTGCACCCCGGGGAGTTTCAGGACCTCCTCCAGGGCCTCGGGGAAGTCCCTGAGACGGTTGCCCACCGTGAGGTAGCTTTTGCGGCTGAAGCTGGGGTGGTAGAAAATGCCGACCCGGGGCATCGTCAGCCTCAGGATTTGGGGTCCGTTTCCGGGGGCCCTTCCCCCAAAATAGCTTCCCAGGTGGAGTACTTGGGGAAATAGACCCAGAAGTAAAGGAGCGAGACGGCAAAGAAGACGTAAAAATCAAGGGGTTTGCCGGTGAGGAGAAAAAGCATCAGGCCGAAGACGGCCACCAGCTCCGCCAGGGCATAGGCAAAAAACGTGGCAACTGGCAATAGTTCCCGGTTGCGGGCCACGATGCGGCGCTGCCCGAACATGATAACGAAGTAGATCACTCCGGCGATGCCCAGCAACACGTGGCGGAGAGACTCGGAGAACTGGGGGGTGAAATCCCCGAAGCCGGTAAAGGGATCCAGGACCCGCCTAAGCACCTCCACCACCACGGCATAGGCAAAGACCGAGGCGATCATGGCCAGACCGATGAAGTTGGCCACCAGATAGCGGGCCTTCAAGGGCGTCAGCGGACCTTTTTCTTTTACCATAATCTTGGAGTTCAATTTGGGGAGAGGGCAGGGGCCGACGGCCCCTGCCCTCTCCCCAAACCCCTCTCCCAACCCCGTAAAGGGGGTGGGGAGGGGAGCGTGAGGGGAGGGCGGGGGAGCCACTGCTCCCCCGGCCTTCCCCTCACCGTCTCAGTCCCCGAAGCGTTCGCCGGGTTTGGGGTCCAGGGCCTTGATGAACTCCTCGGCCTTGACCTTGCCCAGGGCCTGGGTGCGGAAGCGGGTGATGCGCACTGCCCCGCCCTGAACCGCCACCGTCACTCCCAGATCCGGGTGCACCTCCAGGATCTCCCCCGGCGGCGACTGGTGTTCCAGGTCATCCAGAAAGCGGGCATTATACAATTTCACCTTTTCGCCCCGGAAGGTGGTGGTGGCCCCGGGCTGAGGGTCGCAGCCCCGGATGAAGTTGAAGACCTGGCGGCCGGGTTTGTTCCAGTCCAGGCCGGCCACCCGCTCGTCGCAAGGCGGGTCGTAGGTGGCCTGGGAGTGATCCTGGGGGATGCGGGGGGCATTGCCCTGGGCGATGAGCTCCACCGCCTCGATGACCGCCTCCACCCCCATAGGATAGAGTTTGTTGAAATAGAGCTCGCCGGTGGTCTCCTGGGGACCGATCTCCACCTCTTTCTGGAGGAGGATATCGCCGGTGTCGATGCCTTCATCCACCCAGAAGATGGTGAGGCCGGTTTTGGTCTCACCGTTGATGACCGCCCAGTTGATGGCCGAGGCCCCCCGGTATTTGGGGAGGAGGGAGGGATGGTAGCAAATGGCCCCCAGTTTGGGCACCGCCAGCACCCGGCCCGGCACGATATCGGTGACAAAGGCCAAGACCGCCAGGTCCGGCTGAAGGGAGACCATCTGGTCATAGGCTTCCGGGTCTTTCATGCGCCGGGGCTGAAAGACCGGCAGGTTCTGCTCCAGGGCGGCGGCCTTGATGGGGTCCGGCTTGCCCCCCTTGTCTGGGGGGCAGAAGACCCCCATCACCTCATGCCCCTTGGCCAGCAATCCCTTCAGGACATCCGCGCCAAATGCCGCCTGACCGATCAACGCAATGCGCATGACCTGCCCTCCCCTGTGGGGTGATGGTGGCTGGATTCCGGGCCGGAGGCATCACCCCCCAACCCGCTGACAGAACAACCTGACAGCCCAAGCCCGCCTCAGCGCCCCACTCAGTGGTGTTCCTCCGGGGGCGGCTCCGGCTGGATCTTGGCGCCCAGCAGGGCAAAGACGATGCCCATCATGACCGCCCCGGTGGCCAACATGGCGTTGGGGGCCACAAAGGCGGCGGCGATGCAGAGAAACACCAGAAGACACAAGACTGCCTGCTTTTTGCGGTACTCTTGGTTGTGTTCCACCTTGTGCTCCATCACGCGTCCGTCCTCCGTCACGTTTCAGGTGTCAGGCGCCCAGGTGCCTGAGGGCATGGTCCAGGCGCCGGACGCACTCCTCCCGGCCCAAAATGGGGATGAGCTCCGTCAGACTGGGGCTGGCGGCCTTGCCGGTGAGGGCCACGCGCAGCGGCTGGGCCACCTCCACCACCTTGACCCCCAGCTTCCCGGCCAGGTCCTTCAGGAGCTGGGTGAGCCCTTCTTCAGTGAGTTCCACCCCGCCGGCCAAGTGCTCCCGGGCGGCTTTCAGGACCGGGATAGCCGCCGGGGTCAGGTGCTTGCGGGCCGCCTCCTCCTCGTAGGGCCAGGGGTCCAGATAATAGAAGCGGGCCGCCTGGGCCATCTCCACCAGCGTCTTGGCCCGCTTGTTCAAGGTGACGGCCACGCGGGCCGCCTTGGCCACATCATCAGTGTGAATCCCCTCCTTGGCCAGGAAAGGCAACAGCAGCCGCCCCAGCTCCTCCGGAGGTGTTTCTTTGAGGTAATGGCTGTTCAGCCACAGGAGCTTGTCGTCATCGTGGATACCCGGGGCCTTGCCCACGTGCTCCAGGCTGAAATAGCGGATGAGCTCCTCCATGGAGAAGATCTCCTGGTCGCCGTGGGACCAGCCCAGGCGGGCCAGGTAGTTGTTGAGGGCCTGGGGGAGAATCCCCCGGTCCCGGTAGGCCAAAACCGGCAGGGCGCCATGGCGCTTGGAGAGCTTGGTGCGGTCCTTGCCCAGCATCAGGGGCATGTGGGCAAAGAGGGGTGGTGTCTCCCCCAGGGCCTGGTAGATGAGGATCTGGCGGGGGGTGTTGCTGATATGGTCATCCCCCCGGATGACGTGGCTCACCCGCATGGTGATGTCATCCACCACCACGGCAAAATTATACGTGGGGATGCCGTCGGCCCGGCGGATCACCAGGTCGTCCAGCTCCTGATTTTCAAAGGCAATGTGGCCCTTGATCTGGTCGTGCCAGAAGGTGATGCCGGTCTGGGGGGTCTTGAAGCGCACCGCGGTCGTCGGTCCCAGGGGCAGGCCCCGCTCCCGGCAGCGGCCGTCGTAACGGGGTTTGTCCCCCCGGGCCAGGGCGGCCTGGCGGCGGGCCTCCAGCTCCTGGGGGTCGCAGTCGCAGCAGTAGGCGGCCCTGGCTTTCAGCAGGCGCTGGATGAATTCGTCATAGATGGGCAGCCGCTGCGACTGGAAGTACGGGCCTTCGTCCCAGTTCAGGCCCAGCCAGCGCAGGGACTCCATGATCTCATCCACAAAATGGGCCTGGGAGCGCTCCAGGTCGGTGTCTTCGATGCGCAGGATGAAAACGCCGTGATGATGCCGGGCGAAGAGCCAATTGAACAGGGCGGTGTGGGCCCCGCCCAGATGCAGGGCGCCGGTGGGGCTGGGGGAAAAGCGGGTGCGAACCTGAGTGGCCATAACTTTGCCCTAGTTATCACAAATGCCACGGTTTTACCAGCATTTTTGTATGGGTGCGCGTTGACTTTGGATAATACCCCGGTCCCCTTGACAAGCTCCCGGACGATGTCCATTATATGAACAAATGTTAATATATAACTGAGGGAGGGGCCAGGAACCACCGGCCCCTGCCCCTCCTCCTGCCCCCTCCCCCAACCCATATGATATGTGGCAAGGGGAGGCAAGGGGCAGGACGGCACTCAACTCACGCTCTTGGAGGACACAATGCCTCAGAATCGGGAAAGACAGCGTTGTGGCTGCGGCTGCGCCGCCAACCCGGGACCCCAGGCGGGGCCGCCGCAGTTCTGCAAATGTCCGGCTTGCGGGGAAAAGGTGCCGCATCAGCGGGGCATCCCCTGCCGGGAGATGACCTGCCCCAAATGCGGCGCCACCATGGTGCGGGAGGACGCCCCCGGACCGGGCCCCCGGCCCTGACGCCGGCAGCCGCCTTGGCTGAAAATTAAGATTCCCCATCACCCTGTGGGAGGGGGGCCACGGGTGGCTTACTCTCCCCACATATAGGGGGTGGGGAGGGGAGTCTGAGGGGAGGCGGGGGGCCTGTGGTCCCCCGGCCTCCCTTCAGATACTCTTTGTGACGAAATCGGGGCGGCCCCAGGCGGGCTCCCACCAGTCCCGCACCGTGGCCAGCACCTCGGCCACGCTGATGGCCTGCAGGCAGCGGTTATCCGGACAGCGGCGCCTCAGGCAGGGCTCCTGGTGGCAAATCCCAGGGTGGTAGATGTACGTGCCCCAGGGCACCTGATAGGGCCCGATGCGGGCCGGGTGGTCGGCGCCGATGAGGGCGAGGGCCGGCACCCCCAGGGCCAGGGCCATGTGCAGGGGGCCGGAGTCGTTGCCGATGAACAGGCGGGCGTGCTTGAGGAGCGCGGCGGTGGTGAGGAGGGAATAGCGGCCGCCGGTGACCAAGGTGGGGCCGGGCAGGCGGGCCGCCAGCTCGTCGGCTATCTGGCGGTCAGCGGCGCCGCTTACCAGGAGCAGGGGGGCCTGATAGCGTTTCCACAGATGCGCCCCCACCTCCGTGAAGCGCTCCTTGGGCCACCACTTGTAGGGGTCGGAGCCGGTGGGGTGCATGGCCATCAGCCTGTCGGCCAAAGGCCCGAAGTGCTGCGCCAGCAGGGCGGCGGCCCCCTCCTCTTCTCCGGGCGGGAGAAAGATCTCCATGTGCCGGGTTGCGGTCTCGGCCCCCAGCAGGCGCACGAAATTGAGGCGATGCTCGATGGCGTGGCGGTACGGGTCCTCTTTGGCCACCCCGGCAGCATAGACAAAGGCCAGGGGGCTGTGGGCTGAGCCGATGATGAAGGGGGCGCCGCTGGCCCCGGCCAGGAGGGTGGCCTCGGGGTCGTTGCCATGGAGGATGAGGGCCAGTCCATAGCGCTGACGTCTGAGCTCCCGGGCCAGCCGGATGAGCCGAAAGCCCCGGCCGGGATAGAGCCAGAGGCGCTCCAGGGCCGGGTGGTGCCGCACCAGGTCAGCAAAGCGGGGGTGGGCCAGCAGGTCCAGGCGCCAGTGGGGGTAAGTCTCCTTCAGGGCCCGGATGGCCGGGGTGGAGAAGAGAAGGTCTCCCAGCCCCGTGGCATTGAGGAGCAATACCCGGCCTACCCGGGCTGGGTCCAGCTCCGCCAGGGGACGGGGCGGCCGCCGGCGCAGCCTGCTCTTCAGATAGACTTTGGCAGCCCCCAGCCAGAGTTGATGCCACACTGACAAGCGATTTCCCTATGGGCGCGGTCTGCTACGCCTCGCGTTCATGCCTGAGTTTGAATTTTGGCCTAACTCAGTGAGAGGACTGGAAGAGCGGTAGCCCGCCGCCCCGCCCCTTATCTATTTTAACCCGCCAAGCCCCTCGGGATGGACCGGAAACGGGCCGGAAATGCGGATAAATTTCTTGACACTAGCCCCAGACTTTGTAATATGCTTCACATTGGCTTGGTCTATGGCTGGCGCTCCCACCTCAGACACCAAAATTTCAAGGAGGTTGCACGTTTATGGGTAAGATTCCTGCTGATTACCTACCCCCCAAGGAACTGTGGCCCGAGTATATCACGCCGCCGGACATTGAGATCCCGGAGAAGCTCAATCTCGCCGATTTCCTGCTGGACCGCCATATCCGGGAAGGCCGGGGCGACAACGTGGCCATCCTGTTCGGGGATCAGAAGATCACCTACAAAGAGGTCCAGACCCAGGCCAACAAATTCGCCAATGTGCTCAAGAGCCTGGGGGTGGAGGAGCAGGACCGGGTGGGCATCCGCATGACCAACGCCCCCGAGGCCGTGATCATCAATTTCGGCATCATGAAGGTGGGAGCCATTCCGGTGCCGGTATCGCCTTTGTGGGCCAAGGAAGAAATCGCCTTCGTGCTGAACAACGCCGAGTTCAAGGCCTTTGCCGTCAGCTTCCCCCTGATGGAGGCGGTGGAAGGCAGCAAGCATGAATGGGAATTCCCCACCAAAGTGGTGGTGGTGGGCGGCAAACCCGAAGAGGTGGAGGCCAAAGGCTACGTCTCCTATGCCAAGGCCATGGCCACCGCCTCGGACCAGTTTGAGAACGTCATGCTGAGCAAGGATGACATCGGCGTCATCCTCTACACCTCCGGCACCACCGGCCAGCCCAAGGGCTGCGTCCACTTCGTGCGGGAAGTGTACGCCGAATCCATCCTGGTGAACAAATACGTCTGGAAGCTCGGGCCCGGGGACGTCATGGGCGGCTCGGCGCCGGTGTCCTTCGCCGCCGGCTACGGCACCTTCTGCCTCATCCCCTTTGCCGGGGGCGCGGCCATTTCGCTCCTGCCCAAATTCACCCCGGACGACATGCTGGCCACCATCCAGAAGCACAAGGTGACGGTGGTGACGGGTCTGCCCACCGCCTACCGCAAGCTTCTGGAGATGCCCAACTTCGATCAGTATGACCTGAGCAGCGTGCGCATGTACACCACCGGCGGCGACGCCCTCACCGGCAAGACCCTGTCCCAGTGGATGGCCAAGACCGGCAAGCCCATCTGGGAGGGCCTGGGCGGCACCGAGATGCTGCACCTGGTGACCAGCAACGCCGTGGGCGACATCCCCATCGCGGATTCCATCGGCAAGGCCATCCCCGGCTTCCAGATCAAGGTAGTGCGGGAGGACGGCACCGACGCCGGCCCGGGCGAAGTGGGCAGCATGCTCATCAAAGGCCCCACCGGCACCCTGTACTGGAAGCCCTACGTCCAGGATGAGCGCCTCCTCAAGGCCATGAAGAAGGGCGTCAAGGACGGCTGGAACATGCTGGGCGACGCCGTGGTCATGGACAAGGACGGCTACATCTTCTTCCAGGCCCGGGAAGACGACATGATCAAGTCCTCGGGCTTCCGGCTGGCCCCGCAGGAGATCGAGGACGCCATCATGCGCCATCCGGCGGTCCGGGACGTGGCGGTGGTGGGCATCCCCGACGAAATCCTGGGCCAGAAGGTGGTGGCCATGGTGGAGCTGGAAAGCGGCCACAGCCCCTCCCAGGATCTGGCCAACGACATCATCAAGTCCACCATGGACCTGTTGGCCACCTATAAGCTGCCTCGGGAGGTGGTCTTCCTGCCTTCCATTCCTCGCACCCCCACCGGGAAGATCATCAAGAAGGACCTCCGGAAGCACTATCCGGAATACACCGTGAAGTTCGTGCCCAAAGTCAAGTAATCCGGACCCTGTAACCTCTGCCGGGGGCGGCCTGGGCCGCCCCCGAGTCGCGTCTGGGGCCCGGGCACCCGGAAACTGGGGTAGGCTGACCCGGAGGCCGGCCTGGTTTTTGGAGGGGAAAGCGCTTGTACTTTTTTTCTTTTGACTTTGCCCGGGGCATTGTTTAAAACTTTAGGCGGTCGAGGAGGAGGACTTTGCCGAATCTGGTCGTGGTGGGCACCCAGTGGGGCGATGAGGGCAAGGGCAAGATCGTGGACCTCTTGACCGAGCAGGCCCAGGTGGTGGTGCGCTTTCAGGGTGGCAACAATGCCGGCCACACCCTGGTGGTGGGCGGCGAAAAATATATCTTCCATCTCATCCCCTCGGGCATCCTGCACCCGGGCACGGTGTGCTGTATCGGCAACGGCGTGGTCCTGGACCCGGAGGTGCTGCTCGCTGAGATTGAGCGCCTCACGGCCCGGGGCATCCAGGTGGGGCCGGAAAATCTCCGCATCAGCGAGCGCACCCAGGTGATCATGCCCTATCACCGGCGCCTGGACCAGGCCCGGGAGCGGGCCCGGGGCGACGGCAAGATCGGCACCACCGGCCGGGGCATCGGCCCCTGCTATGAGGACAAAGTGGCGCGCCGGGGGATCCGCATGGCCGACCTCCTGGACGAGGCCATCCTTCGGGCCAAGCTGGCGGAGATCCTGCCGGAGAAAAATTTCCTCCTGGAAAAATTCCTGGGCGACCACCCCTTCACCGAGGCCGAGATTCTGGAGCCCTACCTGGAGATGGGGGCGCGCCTCAAGCCCTTGGTGACCAATGTCTCGGTGCTCCTGGAGGAGGCCGTCCGCCGGGGCGACAACATCCTCTTTGAAGGGGCCCAGGGGACCCATCTGGACATTGACCACGGCACTTACCCCTTCGTCACCTCCTCCAACCCGGTGGCCGGCAGCGCCTGCGTCGGCGCCGGCATCGGCCCCCGGCACCTTCACCGGGTTTTGGGGATCGTCAAGGCCTACACCACCCGGGTGGGGGGCGGGCCCTTCCCCACCGAGTGCCGGGATGCCATCGGCGACCACCTGGTGGAGTGCGGGGTGGAATTCGGCTCCACCACCGGGCGGCGCCGGCGCTGCGGCTGGCTGGACATGGTGGTGGTGAGGGAGGCGGTGCGCTTGAACGGCCTCACCGGCTTGGCCATCACCAAGCTGGATGTGCTCACCACCCTGGATCCGGTGCGCCTGTGCGTGGCCTATGAGGTGGACGGCCGCCGCCGGGAGACCATGCCCGCCACCCTGGAGGAGCTGAGCCGCTGCATCCCCGTCTTTGAGGACCTCCCCGGCTGGCGGGAGGATATCCGGGGCGTCCGGCGCCTGGAGGACCTGCCGGTGACCACCCGGCGGTATCTCCGTCGGGTGGAGGAGCTGGCCGGGGTGCCCCTGCAGATTGTCTCGGTGGGCCCGGCCCGGGACGAGACTATCATAGTGCAAAATCCTTTTGCCTGAACGCGGTTATGGGTATAATCCCGGGAGAGATCCCAGGCGGGCATCGAGATGGCATACAAAGGCACGGTTAGCAGGGGGAGCGGGCGGCGCTGGCCGCACGTTCCCCGGATCGCCGGACCTGACCCTGTGGTCTTTCCCCCCACCCCTTTTCCCCTCCTGCCGCTGCCTCTTTCTTTCCTGACAGGCATTCTGACAGACGGGAGGATCCGTTTGTGGCAGAAGCGGGCAGGCCCCTCGTCCCTCTTGCCGGAGCGAGGGAGGGGAGGAAAGGCCTGAGTTCTGCGGGGTGGCGGCCGGCGGGGCGGAAATCCTAGCCGGCGCCCCCTCAGGGGCCAACGATCACAAAGGACGAAACACCATGCTGGAAATCCGCTTTCACGGACGGGGCGGGCAGGGCGCGGTCACCTCGGTGGAGCTTCTGGCCCTGGCCGCCATTCACGAAGGGAAGTTCGCCCAGGGCTTCCCCAGCTTCGGGCCCGAGCGCCGGGGGGCGCCGGTGTTGGCCTTCCTGAGGATCAACGACCGGCCCATCCGGCTGCGTTGCAAGATCTACCACCCGGATGTGGTGCTCATCCTGGACCCCAGCCTCATCCGCATCCAGAAACCCGAGGCCGACCTGAAGCCCGAGGGCATCATTGTCCTCAATTCCCCCAAGAGCCCGGCGGAGGTGCGCCGGGAATTCGGCTTCACCCACCGCCTTGCCCTGGTGGACGCCAACACCATCGCCCGGGAGGTGCTGGGGGTGCCCATCACCAACACCACTATGCTGGGGGCGCTCCTGAAGGCCACCGGGGTGGTCAAGGTGGAGTCCCTGGAGGAACCCCTCAAAGAGCGTTTCGGGCCACTGGCGGTGAAAAATTTCAATGCCCTGAAAGTTGCCTATGAGCGAACCGTGGTAGAGGAGGCGCGGTCGTGATCAAATACACCAAGCCCCTGGAACAGACCACCTGGCGGGAGACCGAGGTGGGCGGTGTCCTCACCGTCCCCGGCACGGCCCGGGAATACCGCACCGGCGACTGGCGCAGTCAGCACCCGGTGTGGACCAAGAGCCGCTGCATCCGCTGCGGAGTGTGCTGGACGGTGTGCCCGGAGCCGGCCATCGTGGAGGAGCCCGGCGGCTATTTCGATATGGACCCCAATTACTGCAAGGGCTGCGGCATCTGCGCCCGGGAGTGCGTCACCGGCTGCATCAGCATGGTGCCGGAGGAGGAGTGAGATGAGCGCCCATCCTGCCAAAGCCCAGCGGGTGGGGATGGAGGTCTCCATCGCCGTGTCCCACGCGGTGCAGATGGCCCGGGCGGAGGCCATTGCCGCCTATCCCATCACCCCCCAGACCCACATCGTGGAGCACTTAAGCACCCTGGTGGCCAACGGCGAGCTGGAGGCGGAGTTCATCAACGTGGAGTCCGAGCATTCGGCGCTCTCCGCCTGCATCGGCATGTCCGCCGCCGGGGCCCGCACCTATACCGCCACCAGCGCCCAGGGTCTGGCCCTGATGCACGAGATCCTGTTCATCGCCAGCGGCATGCGCTTCCCCATCGTCATGACAGTGGCCAACCGCGCCTTAAGCGCGCCCTTGAGCATCTGGAACGACCACTCGGACATCATGGCGGCCCGGGACATCGGCTGGATCCAGGTCTTTGTGGAAAACGGCCAGGAGGCCTATGACCACACCATCATGGCCTTCAAGATTGCCGAGCACCCGGAGGTGCTCCTGCCCACCATCGTCAACCTGGACGGCTTCATCCTGTCCCATGTGGTGGAGGCCCTGGAGTTCATCAGCCAAGAAGATGTGGACGCCTTCCTGCCGCCCTATCAGCCCAAGTACCGCCTGGATCCCAAAAAGCCCGTCACCATGGGCGCCTTTGCCATGCCGGAAATCTACACCGAGGTGAAATACGCCCACCAGGTGGCCCTGACCAACTCGTATCACCATATCCTGAAAGTTTGGGACGAGTGGGCCAACCTCACCGGGCGGCGCTACCGGCCGGTGGAGACCTACCTCACCGAGGACGCCAAGGTCCTCTTCCTCACCATGGGGAGCCTCACCGAAGTGGCGGAGGTGGCGGTGGAGGAGATGCGGGCCCAGGGCCTGCCGGTGGGGCTGGTGAGTCTCCGCCTCTGGCGGCCCTTCCCCTTCGACGCCTTACGGGAGGCGGTGAAAGACGCGGAGCTCCTCATCGTCTGCGACCGGGCCCTGTCCGCCGGCGGTCCCGGCGGCCCGGTGCACTCGGAGGTGCGCAACTGCCTCTATCCCCTGGAGAGCAAACCCGCCACGGTGAACTACATCATTGGCCTGGGGGGCCGGGATGTGCCGCCGGAGGCCTTTCATGATATCCTCGCCCGGGCTCAGAAAGAGGTGGAGAGCGGGCCCAGCGGGGAATTCTTCCTCTATGGAGTGCGAGGCTGATGGACAAGTTCGGATTCGCCCAGAGCCAGAAATTTGACACTTACGCCTCCCGGCTGCTGCCCCGGGAGGAATACTTCACCTCGGGGCATCGCTCCTGCCAGGGCTGCGGCGAGGCCCTGGCGGTGCGCTGGGTCTGCAAGGCCATCGGCAAGGACGCCATCATCGCCCACGCCACCGGCTGCATGGAGATCGTTAGCAGCGGCATGCCCCAGACCTCCTGGATGCACCCCTGGATCCACGTGGCCTTTGAGAACACCGCGGCGGTGGCCGCCGGCATTGAGACCGGCCTCAAGATCCTGGCCCGCAAGGGCAAGATCCCGGAGCCCCTGCCGGCGGTGGTGGCCATGGGCGGGGACGGCGGCACCTCCGACATCGGCCTCCAGGCCCTCTCCGGCGCCTTAGAGCGGGGGCACAATTTCACCTACATCTGCTGGGACAACGAAGCCTACATGAACACCGGCATCCAGCGCTCCAGCTCCACGCCCTACGGCGCCATGACCACCACCTCGCCGCCGGGGAAGCGCAGCATCGGCCAGGCCACCTGGAAGAAGAACATGGTGGCCATCGCTGTGGCCCACGGCATCCCGTATGTGGCCACCGCCTCCCCCAGCTACGTCTTTGACCTCTACTTCAAGGTGCGCAAGGCCATCGAAACGCCGGGGCCGGCGTACATCCACGTGCTCAGCGTCTGCCCCACGGGCTGGCGCTCGGCCACGGACCTGAGCGTCCGCCTGGGCCGCCTGGCGGTGGAGACCGGGGTCTTCCCCTTGTATGAGGTGGTGAATGGCCGCTACCGGCTCACCGTGCAGCCCCCCAAGCTCCGGCCGGTGATCGATTACCTGAAGCCCCAGGGCCGCTTCCGGCACCTGAGAAAACCGGAGCTGGACCTCATCCAGCGCCAGACCCTGGCGGCCTATGAACTGCTCCTGGCCAAATGCCAGGCCCCCTACCCGGAATTCCCGGTCCTGACCCACGAAGAAGAAGAGACCATCCCTGAGGGTGCATGATGGACGCGGCGCGACTGGAAAGCATTCTCTCCCGCTACGAGGGGGAGCCTTACGATCTCATCCCGGTGCTCCAGGAGATCCAGGACACCTATGGCTATCTCCCCAAGGACGAGGTAAAAGAGGTGGCCCGGCGGCTCAAGGTGCCCCTCACCCAGATTTACAGTGTCGCCACCTTCTACAAGATGTTCAGCCTCATCCCCAAGGGCAAGCACCAGGTGAAGGTCTGCCTGGGCACCACCTGCCACCTGAAAGGCGGCCCCCGGCTGGTGGATTCCCTGTGCAGTCGCCTGGGGGTGGAG
Organism: Desulfobaccales bacterium; assembly: GCA_037481655.1. Classification (NCBI taxonomy): domain Bacteria; kingdom Pseudomonadati; phylum Thermodesulfobacteriota; class Desulfobaccia; order Desulfobaccales; species Desulfobaccales bacterium. Next base: position 17,505 of record JBBFLF010000021.1, read on the forward strand.
GTGGGCTACACCTCCAAGGACGGCCAGTTCTCCCTGGAGACGGTGGGCTGCCTGGGGTCCTGCGCCCAGGCGCCGGTGATGATGGTGGACGACAAGTATTACGCCCGGGTGACCGTGGACAAGGTCCCCAAGATCCTGAAACTCTATCAGTCCTAAGGCTGCCATGGGCCGCCAGGGGCGCAGGTGCCTCTGTTTTCAACGAAAGGCGGCCACGGCAGTGAAAGAGATCGCTTATGCCCAAGTTTGAATCCCTCGATCATCTGAATGAATATCGGCGCCAGTTGCGGGCCAAGCGGGACCCCAAGCAGCCCCAGGTATTGGTGTGCGCCGGCCCGGGCTGTCTGCCGCTGGGAAGCGAAGAGGTGGCCCAGGCCTTCCGGGCCCAGATGGAGGAGAAGGGCTTAAACGGCAAGGTGGCCCTGAAGACCAGCGGCTGCCATGGCCTCTGCGCCCGGGGGGTGCGGGTTCTTATCCGGCCCCAGGAGATCGCCTACCAGAAGGTCACCCCGGCGGATGTGCCGGAGATCGTGGAGACCACCCTGGTGGGGGGCGGCGTGGTGGAGCGCCTGCTCCATGAGGAGCCGGAAACCCACGCCCGCTGCCAGCACAAGGGCGACATCCCCTTCTATCGCGGCCAGCAGTCCATTGTGCTCCGCAAGCTGGACGTCATCGATCCGGAATCCCTGGACGATTACCTGGCCTTGGGGGGCTACCGCAGCCTGCGCAAGGTCTTCTTTGAGATGACCCCGGATGACGTCATCGACGCCGTGGAGCGCTCAGGGCTTCGGGGCCGGGGCGGCGGCGGCTTCCCCACCGGCCGCAAATGGCGCATTTGCCGGGACACCGAGGAGCCCATCAAGTTCGTCATCTGCAACGGCGACGAGGGCGACCCCGGGGCCTTCATGGACCGGGCGGTGATGGAGGGCGACCCCCACGCGGTCATCGAGGGCATGATCATCGGGGCCTACGCCATCGGCGCCCGCCGGGGTTACATCTATGTGCGCCACGAATACCCCCTGGCGGTGAAGCGCCTCACCCTGGCCATCCAGCAGGCCCGGGAGGCGGGGTTTCTGGGGAAAAACATCCTGCGCTCCGGCTTTGACTTTGACCTTCAGATCAGCCAGGGTTCCGGGGCCTTTGTCTGCGGCGAGGAGACCGCCCTCATCGCCAGCATCGAGGGCCACATCGGCGAACCCATGCCCCGGCCGCCCTACCCGGCCATCTCCGGGCTCTTTGGCCAGCCCACCATCATCAACAACGTGGAGACCTGGGCCAACGTGCCGGAGATCATCAACATGGGGCCGGAGTGGTTCGCCGGCATCGGCACCGAAGGGAGCAAAGGCACCAAGGTCTTCTCCCTGGTGGGGGCCATCCACCACTCCGGGCTGGTGGAAGTGCCCATGGGCACCACCCTGAGGGAAATCGTCTTCAATCTGGGAGGCGGCATCCCCGGCGGCCGGGCCTTCAAGGCGGTGCAGACCGGCGGGCCCTCGGGGGGCTGCATCCCGGCGGAATTCCTGGACCTGCCGGTGGATTACGACAGCCTGCAGCAGGTGGGCTCCATCATGGGCTCCGGCGGCCTCATCGTCATGGACGAGACGAGCTGCATGGTGGACGTGGCCCGCTACTTCATCGGCTTCCTTTATGAGGAGTCCTGCGGCAAATGCACCCCCTGCCGGGAGGGCTTGAAGCAGCTCAAGAAGATCTACGAGGACATCACCCAGGGCCGGGGCGAGGAGGGCCACATTGCCTTGATGGAGGACCTGTGCGCCGCCATGGCCAGCGCCTCCATCTGCGGCCTGGGGCAGAGCGCGGTGAATCCGGTGCTCTCCACCCTCAAGTTCTTCCGCCATGAATACGAGGCCCACATCCGGGACAAGAAATGCCCCGCCTTGGTCTGCCGGCCCCTCCTCAAGTACACCATCGATCCCGAGACCTGCACCGGCTGCCTGGCCTGTGTCCGGGAATGCCCGGTGGGGGCCATCTCCGGGGTGAAGAAGGAGGCCCAGGAGATCGACCAGGAGCTCTGCATCAAGTGCGGCCTGTGCTTTGAGGTCTGCCAGTTTGATGCGGTGAGGAGGGAGTAAGCCATGCCCATGCGCAAACTTGCCGACCAGGTCACCCCTCGGACCATCGAGGAGGTGGGTTTCTATATCAACGATACCTTTGTCCGGGCGGACACCTCTTGGACCATTCTGCGCACCGCCCGGGAGATGGGAATTGACATCCCCACCCTGTGCTACCATCCGGACCTGCCCTCCGAGGGCCATTGCCGGCTGTGCGTGGTGGAGATCGGGGAGCCCCCCCGCACCCGCCTGGTGAACGCCTGCACCTACCCGGTGGAGGCTAACCTCCGGGTGCAGACCCACTCGGAAAAGGTGATGCACGCCCGGCGCATGGTGTTGGAGCTGCTCTTGGCCCGGGCCCCCAAGGCCGAGATCATCCGGGAGCTGGCCAAAGCCCACGGCGTCTACGAGACCCGCTTCCACATTGATGACCCGGAGGAGCTGTGCATCCTCTGCGGCCTGTGCGTGCGCACTTGCCGGGAGATCGTGGGGGTGTCCGCCATCAGCATGGCGGGGCGCACCCCGGACAAGCAGGTGGCCACCCCCTTCAAGGAGGCTTCCGAGGCCTGCATCGGCTGCGGCTCCTGCGCCTTCATCTGCCCCACGGGGGTCATCCCCTACACCGAAAAGGACGGCATCCGCACCATCTGGGGCCGGGACTTCGAGCTGGCCGCCTGCCGGGTGTGCGGCAATTACATCGAACCTCTGGCCCAGCTGGAGCATTGGGCCCGGATTACCGGTGATCCGGTGGAGACCTTCCTCGTCTGCCGGGACTGCCGTTAAGCTTCAGGAGCCACCGGGGGAGGGCGGGAGCCTCCCCCGGTGGGCCGCCTTTCCCCCCTTGCCGCTTTTTTGCCGCTTTTCTGATAAAATAATGGTTACCGAAGCTTGTGGGTAAGGCAGGCAACGGCAGCGCCGAGCCCGCAAGTCCTGTCGGCTATCCCCGCAGGTAGGGAGCGACCCGGTCCGGAAGCAGGCTTGTCCCGTCACCATCTCTGTGCTCAAGCATCCTTCCCTCTCCGCCGATTCCTGAGCTGAGATCAGCCTGCCATCCTGTGGTGTCTTTCCGCCTCAGGCGGGGGGAGCCGTCCCTGACGGAGGTATTAACTATGCAAAGAGCTTTGTGGTTTTTTCTGTCCCTGATTTTCGGCCTGCTGCTCATCAACATTACCCTGGATCCCAGTCCTTTTCTGCCGCCGGCCAAAGAGACGGTGGCGACGGCTCCCCGGGATCCCGGCCAACCCTTAAGCGAAGCGGAATACAAGCGCCTTAAGATGGCCCTGAGCTCCTTTGATCTGGCCAATGGCCTCACCCGTCAGGATTTCGAGCGCATGCCCGAGGGGCGGGAGCACGCCTTTTACTTCCTGTTGGGGGCCTTCTGGCTGGTCCTGGGGTTGAAGACCCTGGGGAAACCCCGCAGAGTCGGGGACTAACGCCGGGGCCGCGGCGAGGGTCAGAAGAAAGGAAGGGAGAAAGGGGCCGGGCCTGACCTGGCGCCGCCTGGACTGAACCTGCGGCAGCCTGCGCCTGGGCGCCTTTCGGCCCCCATCTCATGCAAGGAGGTCGCCATGCGCCGTTTGACTGCGCTGGCTGTGACGGTTATCCTGACCCTCATCCTCAGCGGTTCCTCGGTCTCGGCCAAGGATTTCTCCGGCCGGGTGGAGGCTGTGCCCCCAGGAGGCGTGGGCCCCTGGGTGGTGAGCGGGATGCCGGTGGAAGTGACCCCGGCCACGAAGATCAAGGTAAAGGGACCCTTGGCTCCAGGCCGTGCCGTCCGCATCAAGGGCTACTACGCCCCGGACGGTCGCTTTGTGGCCACGGAGATCAAGGCGAAAAAGGCCAAAAAAGGCAAACGACACTGGTGAGGAGCCAGAATTACCGCATCGTCACCTTCGGCTGCAAGGTGAACCAGCACGACAGCGCCGCTTTGGCCCAAATCCTGGAGGCCCGTGGCTGGCAGCCGGCGGCGGGGACGTCCCCGGACCTGGTCCTGGTGAACACCTGCACCGTCACCGCCCGGGCCGATCAGGAAGCCCGCCAGATCATCCGGCGGCTGCATCGTGAGCAAACCCAGGCGGCGCTTGTCGTCACCGGCTGCTACGCCCAGCGGGCACCCGCCGAGGTGGCGGCCCTCCCAGGGGTCACCGGGGTCTTGGGCAACCAGGAGAAAAGCCGCCTGGGCGAGTTCCTCGATGCCCTGGCAGGCGGCCAGGGCTTTCTGGAGGTGGGGAGTTTTGCCTCCGGGGGCACTTTTGCCCCCCTTTTCCCCCGGCGTTTCCCCGGCCATACCCGGGCCTTTCTCAAGATTCAGGAGGGCTGCAATCATGGCTGCGCTTACTGCATCGTGCCCGAGGTCCGGGGCCGAAGCCGCAGCCTCCCGCCTGGGGAAGTGGAGACGGCCCTGGCGGATTTGGCCGCGGCCGGGTTTGCCGAGGTGGTCCTCACCGGCATCGATCTGGGGCAGTACGGCCGGGACCTGAGGCCGCCGGAGAGCCTGGCCGGTCTCCTCCGGCGGCTGGCGGCGCAGCCCTTTCCCTGCCGCTTGCGTTTAAGCTCCCTGGAACCCCAGGAGGTGAGCCAGGAGCTGATAAATGCCCTGGAGGCGCTGCCGGAGGTGTGCCCCCACTTTCACCTGCCCTTGCAAAGCGGCTCCGCCCGGGTGCTGGCCGCCATGGGCCGGCCATACACGCCGGAACACTTCCGGGAGCTGGCCCGGAAGCTTCTGGCTCGCTTTCCCGAGGCCGCCTTGGGGCTGGATGTGCTGGTGGGCTTTCCTGGGGAGAGCCCGGAGGACATCGCCGCCACCTATGAGCTGGTGGAGTCCCTGCCAGTGGCCTATCTGCACGTCTTTCCTTTTTCGCCCCGGCCCGGCACGCCGGCAGCAATGCTCAGGCCCCTCCCTGCCCCGGAGGTGCGTCGCCGGGCGGCGTGGCTCCGGGAGCTGGGGCGCCGCAAACGGGCTGCCTTCTATCAGGCCCAGGTGGGGAAGGTGGGGGAGGTGCTGGTGGAGCGGCCCGCCGGCCGTCCGGGGTGGCTTGTGGGCCTGAGCCGCAATTATCTCCGGGTGCTTCTTCCCGGACCGCCCGCCTGGGTGAACCGGCGGCTCCCCGTGCGGTTCCTCAGAATGCAGGGGGAGCTGATGGAGGGCGAAGTGCTGAAGTCTGAGGGAAAAGGATAGCGAGAAAGGGGCCGGGGGTCGTGGATGTCTGAACCCTTACTAAGCCCCCCTAAACCAGAAAAGGCAAGGAGTCATCCATTAAAAAAAGCCCCCGGTCGGGGGCTTCATTTTTATGTCGGTCCGAGCCAATGCAGGGTTGGACGATTGTACTGCAGACCTGCACGCCCCTCGGGGGCTTTATTCTTGCTTCCGGCCCTGCTCTTACGCCGGGGCGCCCTGGAAGGCGGGCATGGCCGCCAGGGGTCGGCGGAACTCCCGGTTGTGGGTGGCGGGCACCCACAGCCGCCAGGCCTGCCGCTGCTCCATGAGGTGGCGGATAAAACGCAGGTGAAAGTCGTGGCTGCCCCGGCTCACCTCCACCCGGCCCACCAAGGGCACCCCCAAAAGGGCCAGATCGCCCACGGCATCCAGGATCTTGTGGCGCACGAACTCCTCGGGGAAGCGCAGGCCCCCGGGGTTGAGGACGCCGTCATCGTCCAGCACCAGGGCGTTGTCCAGGGAGCCGCCCAAAGCCAGGCCCTGGGATTGCAGGTACTGGACCTCCTTCAGAAAGCCGAAGGTGCGGGCCGGGGCGATCTCCCGGCGGAAGGTGTCGCTGGCCAGGGACACGGAGTAGCGCTGCCGCCGGATGAGGGGATGCGGAAAATCGATGCTGTAAGTGATGCTCAGCCGCCCGGGGCTGACCCGCATCCAGGAGCCGTTTTCCCTGAGTTCCACCGGCCGCTGCACCATGAGGTAAGTGCGGGGCCAGGGGAGGGAGCGCAGGCCGGCCTCCAAAATGAGCTCGGTGAAGGGCAGGGCGCTGCCATCCAGGATGGGGAGCTCCGGCCCCTCCACCTGCACCAGGGCGTTGTCCACCCCGAGGCCATGCAGGGCGGCCAGGAGGTGCTCCACGGTGCTGAAGACCGCCTCGCCCTCTCCCAGGGTGGTGGCCCGGGCGGTGGAGAGCACCCGGCTGAAGTGGGCCGGCACCTGGGGCCGGCCGGGCAGGTCCTCCCGAACGAAACGGATGCCGGTGTTGGCGGCCGCCGGAAAGACAGTGAGGATTACCGGCTCACCGCGATGCAGGCCGATGCCGCTCACGGTCACCGGCCGGGCCAAGGTCTTTTGCCAGATCATGTCAGTCCCCCCGCTCGGGGGAGTGCAAGGGCCATACCAGCGGGTGACGGAAAAGATGTGATACAAGTTATTGATAATATTATATTTTTAAATTAGTTTACCTGGGTTTCATCATTCTTTTCCGAAAGTGTGGCAAAAATCCCACACACAGGAAGTTTCTGTGGCAGAAATCCCACAAGCTGAAACCGTTTTGAAAGTGATTTCGGAGAAAAGCGACCCCGAAGGCGGCCGCCGCCCCTTCACTTAATGGGATATGGAGAGGGGGCCGGGAGAAGGCTCAGAGGCGTGAAACCCCTGGCCCTTCTCCCGGAGAGTTTCTGCAACGACCTCAGAAGGGCAGCGGCGAAGGTTCCTGACCACCAGGCGGCCCAAAGACCCAGGCGCCGGCCGCCTCAGTCGCCCTCGGGGGCGTAGTCCAGGGCCGCCCACCACCGGGGCTCAATATCCGGGAAGATGTTGTCCCGTTCCCGGCAGAGGTTAAAGAAGTTCCAGTCCTCCTCCGGCAATGCCCGCTCGGTGGCATAGCGCCGGGTCATGGCCGCCAGGCGCTTGAAGTCGTCGTGGTGCATCACCAGGCGCAGTTCGGCGTAATCCATGGCGCTCACGGTGCTGATGAGGAACTGCCAGTCGGAGGCCTCCAACAGGAGCAGGGTGCGGCCGCACTGCTTCAAGAGCTCCTGAAGCCGGGGGTCGGGGTCCTGCCAGTAGTTCTTGGCCAGGTCCTCCATCTCCGCTTCCGCCGGGTAGATGTGCTTCCAGGTCCAGGCGTTCATGTCGTTGAGCCAGATCCAGTGGTAGCCGCCCTCGCCCCAGGAGCCCTCCGGCAGGCTGATGACGGCGCTGGGGTCCACGATCTTTAAGTATTCTCCCCCGGTGACCAGCCGCACCCGCCCTTGGGCGTGGAAGGCGCGGATGACCCGCTCCACCCAGGCGGGACCTTCAAACCACCAGTGGCCGAAGAGCTCGGTGTCGTAGGGCGCCACCACAATACCCGGCTTGCCGTGGGCCTGGCGGTACTCCTCCAGAATGCCGGTGACCAGGGAGACGAAGTGCTCCGCCTGGGCCGCCAGGCGCTCCTCCACCCATTCGGGGTGATAGGGGCCCTTGTCCGCCAGGTCGGCCTTGGCGCTGGTAACCCGCCAGTAGCGTAGGCCCCCGGGGAAGCGTTTCTTGTGGAAATCCAGATAGTTGCCGTCGCCGGGGTAGCCCCATTCGCCGCTCCATACCTGCAGCCCGGTCTTGGGGTCCCGGGTGAAGGCCGCCACCGGCCGCTTGGTCTCCGGGGCCGAGCTCACCAGATAGGCTTCATAAGGCGATTTTTCCTGGTCTTCCGGGAGCTCCTGGTATTGGGAGGCAAAGCGCTGCCACAGAGCCTCCAGGGCGTGGAAGCGGTCCTTGTAGACCCCGATGGCCTTGCCGCCCTTGAGGAGATGGGAGTCAATGAAGAAGTAGGAGAGGCCGTTTTCCGAGAGGAATTCCTCCACCCCCTTGCGCAGGGCGGCTTCGGCGCCGGGCGCAGGCACCGGCGGGGCCCAGCGGTAGCGGGGGCGGTAGGCGCACTCGGGCAGCCAGCAGCCCTGGGGGTCCCGGCCGAAGTGGCGGCGGTAGGCGGCCACCCCCTGCTTCACCTGGGCCTGCACCGCGGTGTCCCGGCCCAGCAAGGGCAAATACCCGTGGGTGGCGGCGCAGGTGATGACCTCCAGCACGCCGTCCTCCATCAGCCGACGGGGCGTGGCCATAAGGTCCTCCCGGAACTCCTCCCGGAAGGACTGCAGCAGCCCGGTGTAATGCTCCTCCCAGAAGCGGGCCACGGTGGCGAAATGCTTTTCGCCCAGTCGGGTGAAGTCGGCCTGGTCCTGGCGGGCCGCCTGGATCTTGTTCTCTAAGTAATCCACGAATTCCTGTAGGAAGACGGTGGACGCCAGCATCTCCGCCAGGATGGGGGTGATGCCCAAAGTGACCCCGGTGTGCAGGCCTTGAGCTCCCAGATGCTGAAAGACCCGCCATAAGGGGATGTAGGATTCCGCCGCCGCCTCGTTGAGCCAGTCCATGCCGTGGGGCCAGCGGCCGTGGCCGATGACGTAGGGGAGATGAGAATGCAGCACCAAGGTGAAATATCCGAGGGGCTCGGTCATAGGTCCTCCTGAAGGCAACTCGCCCCGGCGGGTCGCGACTTCTGCAGTCCGGAGCCCGATAAGGCTATCGCCTTGAAATCACAAGATTATCTGGCCGTCTCCGAGTCAATTCGTCTTGAGTCTGAAGACCGGCCCAGTGCGAGGGGGCAGGAAGGCCAGGGATCACGGCTCTCTGCCCCTCCTCCCACACCCTTCCCCCAGCCTTTATGGGGGTGGGAAAAGGGGATATAGAGAGGACAGAGGGCCAAGCTTCGCCGGCACTGCCCTCAAAGATGCATCATACCCGAAATCCGCCTCGGGAGAAAAGAGCGGAGTGGGGATTGGTGGCCTCAGACCACGTCCGCCTTGAGGAGATTGGTGGTGCCCCGCTGGCCCAGGGGCGTGCCCGCGGTGATGACTACCTTGTCTCCCCCTTTCAGCCAGCCGGCCTTGAGGGCCTCCTCCTTCACCACCTGGAACATCTGGTCAGTGTCGGTGAGGTTTTGGGCCATGAGGGGAAAGACTCCCCAGGAAAGGGCCAGGCGACGCCAGGTTTCCCGGCGGGGGGTGACCGCGATGATGGGGGCCGCAGGCCGGAAGCGGCTGATGAGGCGGGCGGTGGTGCCGAAATCGGTGCTGGTGAGGATGGCCGCGGCTTGGAGATTCTGGGCCATCACCGCGGCAGCGTAGCTGATGGCGTCGGAGATGTCCCGGCGGGCCACTTGGGCCCGCTCCCGCAGCCAGGGGGCATGGGGGAAATGGGCTTCAATGGCCCGGCTGATGCGGTCCAGATAACGCACCGCCTCCACCGGGAATTTGCCGGCCGCGGTCTCCTCGGAGAGCATCACTGCGTCGGTGCCGTCCAGGATGGCGTTGGCCACGTCGGTGACCTCCGCCCGGCTGGGCCGGGAGTGGTCCACCATGGACAGGAGCATCTGGGTGGCGGTGATCACCGGTTTGCCGGCCCGGTTGGCGGCGGCGATGACCTGTTTCTGGATGATGGGCACCCGCTCCAGAGGGAGCTCCAGCCCCAGGTCGCCCCGGGCCACCATGAGGCCGTCGGCCACGGCCAGGATCTCCTCCAGGTTATCCACCGCCTCGTGTTTCTCCACCTTGGCGATAAGGGGGGTGTCGGCCCCCAGGCGGTCCAACACGGCCCGGGCCTCCAGGACATCGGCGGCGGAGCGCACATAGGAGAGGGCAATGAAGTCCACCCCCATCTCCACCCCGGCGCGGATGTCCTCCTTGTCCTTGTCGGTGAGGGCCGGGATGGAGAGGCTGTGGTGGGGGAAGTTGATGCCGGCATGGGAGCGCAGCACCCCGCCGGTGATCACCCGGCAGTGCAGGGTCTCGCCGGTCTTGTCCTCCACCTTGAGCTCGATGTTGCCGTCCGCCAGCAGGATATGGGCGCCCACGGGGCTGTCGGCCACGATTTCCGGGTAGGCCACACTGACACAGTCCTTCTCCCCCACCCCGCAGACGGCGGTGAGGGTGAACTTCTGGCCCCGCTCCAAGGTGATCTGGCCATCGGGGAATTCCCCGATGCGGATCTTGGGGCCGGCCAGGTCCTGGAGGGCGGCCAGGGGCCGGCCCAGATCGGCGGCCAGCTGGCGCACCTCTTCCAAGCGGCGGGCGTGCTCCGCCGGAGTGGCGTGGGAAAAATTGAGACGCACCACATCCACGCCGGCATGCAGCAGAGCGGGCAGGGTCTTGCCCAGACAGGCAGGACCCAGGGTGGCGATAATTTTGGTGCGGCGCCGCGCCATGGTTCCTCCGAGGCCTGAGGGATGGGGAATTTCCCCCACCCAGGGTGAGAAATTCCCCAGAATATGGGGCGGCCTCCTTTTCCGGCCGCCCGCCGGTTCCTGGATATTTTCCCATATCCCGGCAAAATTTGTGAATTTTTTATTAAAAACCGCTCCGGAGCTTGAAAACATGCAAAGGCATGGTTATTGCATATATCCATGGCAATCATATAGGGGGAGTGCACTTATGCCGCTTTATGAGTATCAATGCGTGGACTGTGGAGCAGCCGATCTGAGGGTGGCCGGCCTGGATGATCACACCGCCATCTGCATGGAGTGCGGCGGGCTGATGCTGCGGCTCAATGAGGACATTTTCCGGCCCTATTTCGAGGAGGAAGCGCCGGCGCCGGCCGCCTCGCGGCACAAGGTCTCCAACAATGGCACCTGAGCTTTCTCACCGGAGGCTGAGGGGGAGACGGCGGCAGAGGTGAGGCCGCCGTTTCTTTTGGACCAAGAAGAGGCGCGGACCCAAGCCGGCCGCGGCCTGCGTCAGCGGGACCTGCCCTCAAAATGATAATGGGGGGCGGGAGGAGAACGCCCCTTTCTCTCAGGCTAAGAACGGAGGGGTCAGTTGACTGCCCGACTTAAGGGGGAGGAGAGCTGGCCACTCCGGAGAAAGTCCTCCAGAAACTCCTGCAGCAGCCGGGCCAAGGCCTCATAGAGGGGCTCCCAGTCGGACTCTTTCAGCCCGTTCTGGACTTCGCCCCGGGCCTCCCGACACCATTTGAGGTGCAGGGAGGGACCGAAGGGGCCCAGGGGGGTGGGCTGCCCATCCACAAAAAAGACCTCCAGGCTGAAGGGCCGGCTGCCGGCTCCCTGGGTCGGGGGGAGGGTGACGATCACCCCGAGGCACGGACCGCCCTCCCAGTTATCTTCCTGCGTGTGCCGCAAGGACACCCCCGCCAAGGAAAGGCGCACTTCCGCTTCTGTCCGCAAACGCTCCCAATTGAAGGGGGAGGGGTCCCGAGTGGGGGGCGGCGGGGCGATCCAGACCTGCACCCCGCTGGTCCCGGGGGGCTGGCCGTGGCTGGGCCCCGTCCCAGGGTAGGGAGAGTGGCTCACGTCTCTGATTTTCTTCACCGGTCGGTCCTTCCGGAGGCTCACAGGAGGGGGCGACAGCTCTGTCCGCCCCACTGGCTGGCCCGCTCACTCGCCCCCTTCCGGGCTGAGTTGGCCAATCTGTCCCATTATGCCCCAGGGAGGTGGGGGGGCAATCGGGGACGGCCTGATTTCTCTCGGGGAAAACCCTGAAATCCTGGTCGGGAAAGATATGAGATGACCCAAGGCAGGCCGGGGCCGGCGGTCAGGCGGAGCAGGCCCCCCGGCCCCGAGGAGGGTGGCTTTATGGTTCGAGGGAGGTGAGGCCTTCCCGGATGGCGTACTTGGTGAGCTCGGCGATGCTGTGGATTCCCAGCTTGTGCATGATCTGCTGGCGGTGGGTCTCCACCGTCTTGACGCTGATGTGCAATTGTTCGGCGATCTGGCCGGTGGGCTTGCCCTCGGCCATGAGCTGCAGCACCTCCCGTTCCCGGGGGGTGAGCATGGTGAAGGCGGAGGAACGGGGCGCGGACAGCCCCTGGACATAGTCCTGGATGACGATGTTGGAGACTCCGGGGCTCAGGTAGGTCTTGTTGGCCATCACCAGGCGGATGGCGGCGGCCAGCTCCTCAAAGGCGCAGTCCTTGAGGAGATACCCCGAGGAGCCGGCCTTGAGCATATTGACCACAAAACGGCGGTCGGCATGCATGGAAAGGGCGATGATCTTGGTCTCGGGAAAGGCGGCCAGGACCTGCCGGGTGGCTTCAATGCCGTTGAGGTCCGGCATGTTGACGTCCATGATGACCACGTCGGGCCTGAGTTCCTTGACGAGCTGCACCACTTCCCGCCCGTTTTCGGCCTCGGCCACCACCTCCATATCCGGTTCCTTGGCCAGAAGGGTGGCCAGACCCTGACGGACGATCATGTGGTCATCAGCGATGATGATCCTCGTCTTCATGGTTTCCCTCCGTGGAATTCCACCCTTCGGGGAGGGGCGCCCGGATGCGGACCGTGGTCCCTTCCTGCGGCTGGGAGTTGAGGTCGAGGTGCGCCCCCATGTGTTCGAGGCGCTCTCGGATGCTGAAGAGCCCGAAGCCTGCCATTGTGCCGCTTTTGCTGAGAACGTCTGCCACATCGAAGCCGATTCCATCGTCTTTTATGTCAATGCACAGTTTATCTGCCTGTTTGTCAAGGAAAATTTCCACCTGTCGGGCCCGGGAGTGCTTCACCGCATTGGTGAGGAGCTCCTGAATAATACGGAAGAGGAGCACCCGATGGGCCTCCGGCAGCGGGGGGAGGGGGGCGCCCCGCGTGACTCTCACCTGAATGTGATGGCGCCGCTCGAACTGCTCCGCCAGCCATTCCACCGCCTCCTCCCAGTCACCCTCAAAGAGGAGGGGCGGACTCAGTTTGGAGGTCAGCGCCCGGCTGGCGGCAATGGCCTCCTCCAGATAGCTGAGGGCCTCCCGCACCTCCTGGTCCCGGCCCTCCCAGGCCAGGGCCTCCTTGAGGGCAAAGAGCTTCATCTTGGCCAGGGCCAGGGGCTGACTCACCTGATCATGCAGATCCACCGCCAGGCTGCGGCGCTCCCGCTCCTCGGTGAGGGAGAGCTCCGCCGCCAGGGAGCGCAGCCGCTCCTGGTAGGACTCCAGCATGGCCTGGGATTCCTTCTGGGGGGTGATGTCCTCCACCATGCCCACCAACAGGAGAGGGCCGTCCGGGTTGGGGCGGACGGCGGCGGTGTGCACCCGGGCCCACAGGATGGACCCGTCCTGGCGGATAAAGCGGGCCTCCCGGACATAGCCCTGGCGACGGCCCTCCCGGAGTTCCTGAAACAGGCGCCGACGCTCCGCCACGTCCTCCGGATGCAGCAGGTCTTCGGTGGCATACCGGCACAGGACGTCACGGGGGTAGCCCAGCATCTGGATCAGCGCCTTATTGACCTCTAGGCCCTTGCCGTCCATCTGCATGAGGCCGATGCCGATGGGGGCGTTCTCAAAGATGGTCCGGAAGCGGGCCTCGCTCTGCCGCAAGGCCGCCTCCGCCTGGCGGCGGGCGGTGATATCCCGGGCGATGACCAGGACTGCCGGACGCCCGTGATAGTACAGGCGCACCGCGGCGGTCTCCACGTCCACCACGCTGCCGTCCAGGCGCAGGAGCTGGAGCTCCTGCCGGGGCGCTTCGCCATCCCCCTCCAGCACCTGCCGGATGCGCGCCGCGGCCAGCTCCCGGGAGGCCGGCGCCACCACCTCCAGCACCTCCCGGCCCTCCAGCATCTCCGGGCTTTCCGCGCCCAACAGGCGGGCGGCGGCGGGATTGAGGAAGACAAAGCGGCCGTCCTGATGCAGGGCGATGGCGTCCGGGGAGAGCTCCACCAGGCGGCGGTAGCGCTCCTCACAATCCCGGAGGCGCTCCTCCGCCCGGGAACTGGCCGCCTGGAGCCTGAGCCTCTCCTGCCGCAAATGCAGACATTCCTGGAAGGTGGCATGGTGGCGGTGGAGAAAGTGCATGGACAGCCCCGCCCCCAGAAAAGCCGCGGTCAGCACCGTCACGGCATCGATGCCCAGGAAGGTGAAGTGAGGACAGAGGAGGTGGTTGAGGAGTTCCGCCAGAGAGAGCGTCGCCAAAAGACCCAGGGCCCACAAGAGTGGTTGCAGCCGAATTCCGGGGGAGATCGGGGCCGGCCAGTCTCCCCGTGGTCCCCCATCTTCCCAGCGTGTGGCCATGGCGGCGCCACCTCCGGCAGGTCTTTAAACCCGGCAAAGGGGTGGAGGCTCATCCATGAGCGGCAAGCACGGTAAGTATGGCCGTCCCGGCTTGGCCGCCGTCTGAGCCACGCCTGAAGAGGACCTGGACCCCAGGGGAGGCAAGCTCGGGGGTTCCCTCTTCCCAGACCCTTGTTTGGTGGGTATGAGACGCCGAAAAATACCCGGACTCCTCTCGGGCAGTGCCTGACGGGTCGGCAGATATACTATGGGTTAACTATGTCATGGGCGGTCTGCCCTGTCAATGGACTAAAGTGCGCCTGCATGATTATCTCGACAGGCGCGGGGATTTGGCGCCCTCGGGGTTTTGTGCTACAGTGGCGCCATGGAGATTGTGGCCGACCTGCACCTCCATTCCCGTTATTCCGTGGCCACCGGCCGCCAGGCGGACCTGCCCCACCTGGACCTCTGGGGTCGCTACAAAGGGGTGCAGGTGGTGGGCACCGGGGACTGCACCCACCCCCAATGGCTGGCGGAGCTGGCGGCCCAGCTTCAGGAAGTGGCGCCGGGAACCTACGAGCTCCGCCCCGAGGCCGCCTTGCCCATGGAGCTCTCCGGCCCCCAGTGGGAGGCCGTGCCGTCGGTGCGTTTCCTCATCACCGGCGAAATCAGCGCCATCTATAAAAAGGGGGGGCGGGTGCGCAAAGTCCACCTCCTCCTGGTGCTCTCGGGGCTGGAGGCGGCCCAGCGCCTGTCGCAACGTCTGGCCCGCATCGGCAATGTGGCGGCGGACGGCCGGCCCATCCTGGGGCTGGATGCCGCCGCCCTCACGGAGCTCACCCTCGAGCAGGACCCCGAAGCCCTGGTCATTCCCGCCCATATCTGGACCCCCTGGTTTTCGGTCCTGGGGGCCAAAAGCGGCTTTGACTCTCTGGAAGAGTGCTTCGGGGAGACCCTCAGGCATATTCACGCCCTGGAGACGGGCCTGTCCTCGGACCCGGCCATGAACTGGCGGGTGAGTGCCCTGGACCGCTTTGTCCTGGTGTCCAATTCCGATGCCCATTCCCCGGAGAAGCTGGGCCGGGAGGCCAATCTGCTCGCCGTCCCCCCCACCTTTGCGGCCATCAGCCAGGCCCTCCGCACCGGAGAGGGCTTTGTCGGCACCCTGGAGTTTTTCCCCGAGGAAGGCAAATATCACCTGGACGGCCACCGCAAGTGCGGGCGGCGACTGACACCCCGGGAATCCCAGGCCTCTGGCGGGCGTTGCCCCCAGTGCGGGCAGCCCCTGACCTTAGGGGTGCTCCACCGGGTCCTGGAGCTGGCCGACCGGGAGGAGGGCGCCCAGCCGCCCTTCGCCCGCCCCTTCACCTCTCTTATCGGCCTCCCGGAAGTTTTGGCTGAGGTCCTGGAAACGGGTCCCGGCAGCAAAAAGGTGAGGCAGGCCTACTTTCAGCTCCTGGAGCGCCTGGGGCCGGAACTCCCCCTTCTCCGGCATCTGCCTCTTGACGACGCGGCCCGAGAGGGCGGCCCCCTGCTGGCGGAGGCCCTGGCCCGGATGCGGCGGGGGGAGGTGCAGATCAGTGCCGGCTATGACGGGCTCTTCGGGGAGGTGCAGCTCTTTACCCCGGAAGAGCGGCGCCGCCTCCGGGGCCAGGGAGCCTTCTGGTCGGTGACGCCGGCCTCACCCCCGCCCGCGGCGGCACCTGGAGCTGTCAGCTTTGCCGAGGCCACCGTGGCACCCCTGACCATGGTGGCGGAGCCTGCCGCGGCCCCGGAACGCCTCAATCCCGCCCAGCAGCGGGCCGTGACCCGGGAGAGCGGCGCGGTGGTGGTCCAGGCCGGGCCGGGAACCGGCAAGACCCGGGCCTTGAGCCATCGGGTGGCCCACCTCCTGGCCTCCGGAGTGCCGCCCCAGCAGATCCTGGCCATCACCTTCACCCGGCAGGCGGCGGAGGAGATGGCCCGCCGGGTGGCCCAGCTTCTCCCCGGCCACCCCGGGGTGGCGGAGCTCACCATCTCCACCTTCCACGCCCTGGGCCTGCGGCTGCTCAGTGAGGCGGGTCAGGGGCGGCAGGTGGCGGACGAGGCCACGCGGCGGCAGATCATGCAGGAGGTGGCCCGGCGACACGGCCTGAAGCCCGCCGTCCTGGAGCGGCACCTCTGCCAGGCCAAGAACCGGCTCGCCTCCCCGGATGGCGACGGCCAGGGGGTGCCCCCCGAGCTTGGGCCCGCCTGCAGGGATTACGAGGCGGCCCTGGCCTGGGCCGGGTTGTACGATTACGAAGACCTGGTGGCCCGGCCGGTGCGCCTGCTGGAGGACAATCCCCACCTGCGGGCGGCCTGGCAGGGGCGCTGGCGCCATTTTCTGGTGGATGAGTTTCAGGACCTCAACCTGGCCCAGTATCATTTTCTGCGGGCTCTGGCCGGAGAAACGCCGGCGTCCCTCTTGGCCATCGGCGACCCCAACCAGGCCATCTATGGCTTCCGGGGCGCCAGTCCGGAGTTTTTCCGGCGCCTGCCCCGGACCTGGCCGGAAGCCCTGGTCATGCACTTTCCCGAGACTTACCGGCTGTCGCCGCCCCTGCTGGCCGCCTCCCGGCGGGTCCTGCCGCCGGCGGCGCAGACTGGAGCCCCGGAGATCAGCCGGCGGCCGGGGGAGGCCCCGCCTCTGCTCCTGGAGGCCGCCACCCCTGAAGGGGAGGCCAAAGCCATCGCCGGCGCCATCGAGGCCCTGGTGGGGGGCTTCCGCCATCAGTCTTTGCCTCAGGACAACCTCGGCAATGCGGGCGACGTGGGTTTTGGGGACATCGCGGTGCTCTACCGCCTCCATGCCCAGGGCGAGCTGTTGGCGGAGGAGCTCAACCGGGCGGGCATCCCCTGCCAACTGGTCCGTGAGGGCATAGGCCCCGACTGGGAGGACCTGGACCTGGCGGCGGCCCGGGTGAAGCTCCTCTCTCTCCATGCCGCCAAGGGTTTGGAATTTGATTATGTCTTCCTGGCCGGCTGCGAGGATGGACTTTTGCCCCTGAAACTGGCCCGGGAGGAGCCACCGGAGCCGGAAGAGGAACGCCGCCTGTTCTATGTGGGGCTCACCCGGGCCCGGGAGCAGGTCATCCTCACCCGGGCCCGGCGGCGCCGGCTGGCGGGTAATCAGGGCCCCACCCGCCTTAGCCCCTGGGTGGCGGCGGTGGCGCCGGAGAAGTGGCGGCCGACGGCCCCCGCCCGTCCCCGGGTCCGGCAGCGCTGCCTCTTCCCGGACACCTGAGTCTTTAGCCACCCCTGATGGGGGGTGCAGGGGAAAACTCCATGCAAGAAAGCCACGTCTAGCGTTTTCCCTATGGCCAGGCTCTATTGGTGCAGAAATTCTCCTGAGGGGCATTGACCATGTGGGTCGCCCTTTTTCTCAGAGCAAGCCGTCAGCGGCGCGCCGGCGGCCATCGAAGGGCAGGCCTCCACGGGGCGGGGTGGGCAGAATGAGGGGAGATGGGCCGGGAAAATCTCCCTTTGCCCCCGCATGGCTGCTGGCGCTGTGGGTGTGGCTGGGGGTCTGGGCCGGGCTCTCCCCGGAGGGGATGGCGGCGCCGCAGGCCGCTGCGCCCCCTCTCACCCTGGTGGCGCTGGAGATCCGGGGGGCCAAAATCATCCCGGCCGCCCAGGTGAAGGAGCAGTTGTCCCTGGAGCTTCCCTCCCGCTGGCCGTGGAGGAAACCGCCGGCGTTTCGGCCCGAAGATCTGGAAAATGACCTGGAGCGGCTGAAAATCTTTTATCGCCGCCAGGGTTTTTATCACACCAGCATCACCTCGCAGCTTAAGGTGGACGAAAAAGGCCGGGTGCGGGTCATCCTCCAGGTGGAGGAGGGGCCTT
Source organism: Desulfobaccales bacterium (assembly GCA_037481655.1). Classification (NCBI taxonomy): domain Bacteria; kingdom Pseudomonadati; phylum Thermodesulfobacteriota; class Desulfobaccia; order Desulfobaccales; species Desulfobaccales bacterium. The sequence goes on from JBBFLF010000021.1 coordinate 35,394, forward strand.
TCATCCGGGTGAACCAGATCAAGGTGGAGGTCCGGGACCCGGGGGCGGACCTGGATTACGCCCAGTTGGCCCGGGAACACCCCTTAAAGCCGGGGCAGCGGTTCACCGAACGGGGCTACGATGAGCTCCGGGCGCAATATGTCACGGCCCTCCAGGACCATGGGCACCCCCGAGGGCAGGTCCAGGGCCGGGTGTATCTCGATGAGCTGGAGAACCGGGCCGACATCCACCTCACCGTGGAGCCAGGGCCCCGCTGCGTCTTCGGGGAGGTGCGGCTGATCAAGGACGCCACGGTTCCCGATTATCTCATCCTCCGGAAACTCACCTTCCGGTCCGGGGAGGTCTTTTCCTTCCGGAAGCTGTATGACAGTCAGCGCCAGCTTTACGAGACCGATCTCTTCAAAAGTGTCAGTCTGACCCCCGCCGAGGTGCCGGAGAGCGAGACGGTCATCCCGGTGGTGGTGGAGGTGCACCGGGGCAAGCGGGGCACCGTCAAGGTGGGGGTGGGTTATGGCGAAGTGGATCTCTTCCGGGCCCGGCTGGCTCTCCGGTTGCGGAACCTGGGGGGCGGCGGCCGCCTGCTGGACCTGGAGGGGAAATACTCCATCCGGGAGAGCCGGGTCACGGGGACCTTCACCAACCCCCAGTTTCTGGCCAGCCGCTGGGATGCGGTGGTGCAGGGGGGCTGGGTGGAATGGGACCTCCCCGGTTTCCGGGACCGAGCCTTCTTCACCCAGGCCCGTCTGGAGCGGGATCTCCCCTGGCGCCTGCGCTTTTATGTGGGGCATGGCCTGGAGTTTGCCCGCCCTTTTGGCATTCCCAACGAGACGCTCTTCATCCTGCGGGAGGCCCGGCCGGATAAGCTCTTCACCGCTTCCATGCTCCTCTTCGGCCTGAAGCGGGACACCACCGACCGGAGTCTGGACCCGGAGAGCGGCCACATCCTCAGCCTGACCCAGGAGCTGGCCCTGGATTTTCTGGGGGGCAACCTGCAGTTCAGCCGCACCGTGGCCGAAGCCCGGGGATACCGGAATCTGGGGCGCCCCGGGCTGGTGCTGGCCGGCCGCCTGAAATTCGGGGTCATAGAGCCCATCCAGGGGACCGGGGAGATCCCCCTGTTCCGGCGTTTCTTCGCGGGCGGCGCCGGGAGCGTGAGGGGCTATCGCTTCAATTACCTGGGCCCCAGAAACGAAGCCGGCACCCCCGTCGGCGGCGAGGCCATCCTGGAGGGCAATGCGGAGCTGAGGGTGCCGCTCTATAAGGAATTCCAGGGGGTGGTCTTTTTTGACTTCGGCAATGTCTATTTCCGCACCCAGGAGGTGGACCCGGGGCACCTGAAGTATGCCGCCGGCTGCGGCCTGCGCTACCGCACTCCCATCGGGCCCGTGGGGGTGGATCTGGGGTTTCCGTTGAATCGCCAGGATCCCCGGCAGGATCCGGCTTTTCGCCTGATTTTCAGCATCGGGCAACAGTTTTAAGAAGTTCGGGGTGCAACAGGGGGATAGCCAGGATTGTTTCTCATAGGGCAAAGGCAGTGTGAGGGGAAAAGGCCATGCGGTGGCTGAAGATGGCGGCCCTGGGTGTGGGGCTGCTGACGGTGCTGGTGGCCGCGGGTCTGGGACTGGCCCTGCGAAGTGAAGCCATCTGGACCTGGGGTGGGCAGCGGCTAGTGGCCTTAGCCCAGGAGCGGCTGTATCCCAGCCTGAGCGTGGCCGAGGTTAAGGGGCATCCCCTCACCGGCCTCACCTTCACCGGCATCCGCCTCACCGCTCCGGAAGGGGAGGTCCTCCGGGCCGAGCGGCTGGAACTCACATTTTCCCTCTGGTCCTTTGTGCGGCTGCGGCCCATCCTCTCCCGGGTGGCGGTGTATCAGCCCCAGGTGCAACTCTGGTGGGCGCCGGACGGCCAGGTGAACCTCAGCCGGGTCCTCAAACCCCGGCCGCCGCCGCCTTTCCGTTCCCTGGATTTTCCGGAGGTTGTGGTATCCGGGGGGGAGGTGACCGTCCGCCGGGACGGGCGGCTTCAGCGGTACGGCCCCGTGGACCTGGAGGCTGCGGTCAGCATTCTCCACCCCAAGCAGCCCCAGCAGAAGGTCCTGGTGCGGCGGGTCAGTCTTGCCTGGACGGGCCCGCCGGGACGCCTGAAGCTGTCTGGCCGCCTCACCCTGCGGCCCGAGGAGCTCCAGCTTCTGGAGCTGGCCCTAAGATTGGACGAGACCCTCCTTCTGAAGGGAAGCGGGCAGGGGTGGAGTGGCGAGGCCCCCGGGGTCCGGCTGGCGATGGAGATGGGGCCGCTGGCCGGGGAGACCCTGGCGCGCTTTTGGCCGCAGTGGCCGGCGGCGTGGCCGTTGGCGGGCAGGGTCCAGGTGGAAGGAGGGCTGTCGGGCGGCAGCTTCACCGCGGAGCTCACCCTGGCCGGCTCCCCTCTGGCCCTGCAAGGCCGGCTGCTGCGGGAGCCGGGCACCTGGGCCTATGCCCTGGACCTGGCGGCGCCGGCGCTGCCGGTGGAGTGGCTTGGCCCCTGGCGGCCGGAGTGGGTGGCAAGAGCATCCGACCTGCCGCCCCTCAACCTGCGCCTGGTGGGGAAAGGGGCGGGCTTCACCTGGCCTCCGGAGAGACTGGATTGGGAGCTCACCCTGGGAGCCGTGGCGTGGCGGGGGGTGAAGGTGGAGGCCGCCCGGGGGACCCTGACGGGGAACAGCCGGGAACAGGCCCTGACCATGAGCGGCCGGGGCAGCTTCGGCCGCCTGGCCGCCACCCTCAAGGGCCCTCTCCTGACTGCCTGGCGGGGGGATGTGGACCTGGAGGCGCAGGATTTGCTGCCGGGGCTCCTGGGTCTGGCGACGCCCCCGGATACCCGGATGAGCGGCCGCTTTCGGGGCACATTTCACCTACCCGAGATGGATGCACGACGCCTCACCCTGGCCGGGGACCTGAGGGGCAGCGGCCGCTGGGGGAACTTACCGGTGCAGGAACTCAAGGCCCGGTTGGCCTGGGCCGCCCCGCGGCTGGAGGTCCGGGAGGCGGCGCTCACGGCCGCGGGCCTGACGGCCACCGGCCAGGGCCGCGTCAGCCCCCAGGAGCTGGAGGCCAAGGTGCAGGGGAGACTGCGCGGCCCGGTTTCCTGGCTTCCGGGGCCGCGCTTCTCCCAGGCCGCCTTTGACCTGGCGCTCAGCGGCTCCGTCTCTCAGCCCCGGGCGGTGCTCACTGCCCAGGTTCAGGGGCTGACGGGGGGCGGGCTGGCGGCCCGCAGCCTCAACGTGGCCGGCACCCTGAGCGGATGGCCGCCCGCCGCCGGTCAGCTCACCCTGACGGCCACCGGCCTCACCACGCCCGTGGCCCCCTTCCCCCGGGCCCAGATGCTCCTTAGGGGGGAGAATCACCGCTGGCACCTGGAGGGGACAGCCTCCGGGGAAGGGAAAAACCGGGTGGAGCTGGCCGGGCTGCTGGAGACGGGGGGCCGCCCCGTGCTCTTCACTCTGAGCCGCTTCGCCTTCAGCCTGGGACAGCTGACCGGCCGGGCCCAGGACCCGGTCCGGCTGGCGGTCCTGCCCGGCGTGCGCCTGGAGCCGGCCGTCTTTCTCCTCAACGGCGGCCGCCTGGAGGCCGAAGGACGCTTCACGGAGGGGGCCGTGACGGCCCGGGTGGACGCCCGGGATCTGCCTGCCGGCCTGGTGGGGTTCAAAGGGGTGCCCCTGAAGGGCAAGATCCAGCTTAAGGCGGGCCTTGGCGGCACCCCGGCCCGGCCCACCCTCACTGCGGTGGCCTCCCTCAGTGAGGGGGGCTGGGGGAAGCTGGAGGTAAAGCAGGCCAGGGCCTCCCTCTCCTATGGTGACGGCACCCTCAGCCTGTCCGGGACGCTGGAAGAGGCCCGCCGGGGCTCCCGCCTGAGCCTCGAGGGCCGTCTGCCGTGGCGCCTGTCCCTGACGCCCTGGGCTGTGGGCCGGGGTGAGGGGGACCTCAGGGTAACCCTCAGCGGGGAGAAATTCAATCTGGCGGTGCTCCCGGCCTTGACCCGGGAAGTCACCGAAGCCGATCTGCCCCTGGAGTTTCAGGCCCTCTGGGAGGGTCCCGCCGCCCGCCCCCGGGTGCGGGGCAACGTGCGCTGGGCGGAGGGCTACGTCAATTTCCGCCTCGGGGGCGCCCGCTATCAGGTGAGCCCGGGCAGCGCCCAGCTGGAGGGGAGCACCCTCACGGTGCCGGAGCTGCTCCTCACCAGCGACGGCACGGCCCGCATCCGGGGCACCCTCGCCCTGGAGGGCTTCTGGCCCGGTCAGGTCAATCTGCGGGGAGAGCTCATCAATTTCAAGGCCCTCTCCCGGTTGGGGTCCGAAGCCCGGGGGGAGGGCAGCCTCACTGTCACCGGCCCGTTTGAGGCCCTCCTGGTGGCAGGCCGGCTTACTGTCACTCAGGCGGTCTTCCGGCCGCTCTTCTTTGAGACGGGGATCTCCGAGGACATCGTGCTGGTGCGCCAGCCCAAAGTGCCGGAAAACGGCCGTCCCCAGGCCCCGGCCTTCATCCGCAACGCCCGCATGGACATCACCCTGGATGCCCCCAAAAACATCTGGGTGCGGGACAAGCGGGCCAATCTGGAGCTGGGGGGGCGCCTGCTGGCCTTCAAGGAGCCGGAGGGCCCGGTGAGGGTGCGGGGCGAAATGCGGGTGCTCACCGGCACCGTGGAGGTGCACGGCAAGCCCTTCGTCGTCAAGGAGGGCATCATCCATTTACCGGGCCGGCCTCCGGAGCTCATCACCGTGAAAGGCAGGGCGGAGCATCAGATGGAGGAGGTGCTCCTCATCCTGGAGATGACCGGGCCCTTGGCCAAACCGGAGATCCGCCTGGCCAGCCTGCCGCCCCTGCCGCCGGCGGACCTCCTCTCGTATATGGCCTTCGGGCAGCGGGCCGCCACCCTGACCCGGGAGCAGTACAGCTCCGTAGGGGCCCAGGCCGTGGGGCTCATCGGCGGGCTGACCACCAAAAAACTCCTGGATTTTCTGGGCAAGGATTTCCCCCTGCTGGGGGACCTCTATTTCACCGGCGGCCCCGAGCGGGTGGGGGTGGGGAAGCCCATCACCCGGGATCTCAGGCTCTCCTTTGAGCGGGTGACTGATCCCCTGACCCGGAGCGCGGCCGAGAATCAGGTGCGCCTGGAATACCGTCTCGGCCGGCGGGTCAGTGTGGAATCCCAGGTGGGGCGGCGCACCTCCGGAGTGGATGTGTTCTGGAATTTTGATTTTTAAGTGGCAGGGCCCGGGGGCCATCACTCACCCCCGGGCCGGTTCGGGAATTACTGGTTCCCGCGGCGGCCGCCCTGGCCGGCCCAGCGGGGCACCCCCTGGGCATCCCGGAGGGTCATCACCTGCCCGCCCTTTTTCACTTCCCGGGCGATGAGCACCTTGCCGCCCTGGAAATCCACCCGGGAGCCGGTGATCTCCACCTGATCCCCTTTGCTGAGCTTCACTCCCTGCTGATCCACAAACCAGCTGGGGCCCAGATGCACGGTGAGGGTCTCCTGCCCGGTCTTCAGGGTGAGATGCACCCCCTGAGCCCGGCGGCCCCAAGCCACCCGGTCCACGCTCACCACCTCGCCGGTCACGGTCTCCACAGTGGCCGGGTTATACATGCGGCCATAGGCCGCCGGCCCTTTGGCGCCGGGGCCGGCCTGGGACCAGGCGGTGCCGACCGGCAGAAGCACGGTCAGGATAAGAAGGGGGATAAACTTCCGCATGATTTTGCCCTCCTCAGGAAATGTGGGTAGGGGCCGGGTGTGCTCCACTCAGGCGCCGGCACCTACCTTTGCTGTTGTCCCATAAAACCCTTTTTCTCCCGGAAACCGGCGCGGCAAAATGGCTCTGCCCTCGGGCCAAAGTGGCCAAAGCTCCCGGGAACGGCTATATTGAAACTACCATAGCAGTCACGAGTCAAAGTGGGAAGCGGGAACCTTTCCCCCATCTGGACTTCTCAGTAGAGGTGAGAGGTTCCTTAACCCTTCCCCATGAAGGCCTGCCAACAATGAGCCAGCCATCGCCTTTGCCGGTGAATGCCGCCGGCCGCTATTATCATATCAATTGCGGCCCCGGGGACCTGGCGCCTTACATCCTCACCGCCGGGGACCCGGCCCGCATCCGGCGGCTGGCCCGGCGGCTGGAGGCGGTGCGGGTGAGACGGGCCAACCGTGAGTTTGTGACCCTCACCGGCACCTATCGGGGCATCCCGGTGAGCCTCATGGCCACCGGCATCGGGCCGGACAACACCGCCATTGCCATGATTGAGGCCAGCGCCTGTGTGGCCCCGGCCACCTTCATCCGCCTGGGCACCTCCGGCGGCCTGCAGGAGTTCATCTCCCCCGGGGACCTGGTCATCACCGCCCAGGCCCTGAGGGATGAGCAGACGAGCGCCTACTATGCCGGCCCGGAGGTGGTGGCCCGGGCCCACCCCCAGGTGCTGGCGGCCCTGACCCAGGCCGCCCGGGAACTGGGGGCGCCCCATCATGTGGGCCTCACCTGCACCGCCGCGGATTTCTATGCCGGGCAGGGGCGGGTGGTGCCGGGCTTTCCCTGCCGGGAGCCGGACAAGGTGGCCCGCCTGCAGGCCCAGGGGGTGCTTAACTTGGAAATGGAAATGTCAGTCTACCTCACCCTGGCCCAGGTCTCCTCCTTGGGCCTGCGGGCCGGGGGGGTGTGCACGGTGGTGGCCCACCGGCTCACCGGCCAAGCCCTCTTCGGCGGCCGGCGCCGGGCTCAGGCGGAGGCCCGCCTGCTGGACGTGGGCCTGCGGGCCCTGGAGATCCTCTATCTCCAAGACCGGGCGGGCGGCTGAGGGGAGAGCGATGCTGAAACTCACCTGGCGCAACGCCCTCAGGCACCCCTTGCGGGCCGCCCTCACCGTCCTGGGGATGGCGGTGGCGGTCCTGGCCTTTTGCCTGCTCCGCACCGTGGTGGCGGCCTGGTATTCCGGGGTCTCCGCCGCCTCCCCCAACCGCCTGGTGACGAGAAACGCCATCTCCCTGGTCTTCAGGCTGCCCATCGCCTATCTCCCCCGCATCCAGGCCCTGCCCGGCATCAAGAACATCACCTACGGCATGTGGTTCGGGGGGATTTACATCGACGAGCGCAACTTCTTCCCCCAGTTCGCCGTGGAACTGCCCCATTATCTGGCCATCTTCCCGGAATACCTCATCCCTGAGGACCAGAAGACGGCTCTCCTCAGGGACCGGCAAGGCGCCGCGGCGGGCCGCCAGCTGGCCCGGCGTTTCGGCTGGCGGGTGGGGGACGCCATCATCCTTAGGGGCACCATCTATCCCGGGGAGTACCGCCTCATCATCCGGGCCATCTACACCGGCCGGGACCCCACCACCGACGAGGGGCGTCTCCTTTTCCATTGGGACTATCTCAATGAAAGTCTGAAGAAGCTCCTCCCCGAGCGGGCCGACCAGGTGGGTTGGTTCATCACCGAGGTGGAGGCCAAGGAGCTGGCCCCTACAGTGGCCGCCAACATCGACGCCCTGTTCAAAAACTCCCTGGCGGAGACCCTGACCGAGAGCGAAGCCGCCTTCGCTATGGGCTTTGTCTCCATGACCGAGGCCATCCTCCTGGCCATCCAGGTGGTCTCCTGGCTGGTCATCGGGGTCATCCTGGTGCTTTTGGCCAACACCATGGCCATGAGCGCCAGGGAGCGCCAGGGGGAGTATGCGGTGATGAAGACCTTGGGCTTTCGGCCCCGGCATCTGGCCGGGATCATCCTGGGGGAGTCCCTGCTTTTGGCCCTGGCCGGGGGCTTCATCGGCCTGTCCCTCACCTTTCCGGGGGTGCACCTCTTCAAGGTGAAGCTGGGGCAGTATTTTCGAGTCTTCCCCCTGACCTACCACACCCTGGCCCTGGGGCTGGCCACCGCCCTGGTGGTGGGGGTGCTGGCGGCCCTGCTGCCGGCCTGGCGGGCTGCCCGGGTGGGGATCGCCGAGGCCCTGCGCAAGGTGGGCTGAAAGGTGCTCAAACTCACTTGGCGGAACACCTTGAGACACCCCTTAAGGGCCGCCCTCACCGTCCTGGGGCTGGG